>NZ_JBGCCL010000020.1:0-127480 GCF_041262505.1 Streptacidiphilus sp. MAP5-3 | reverse complement strand
TAGCTGGTTTCTCCGGCGTTAACCAAATCCACCAGCCGGTCCTGAAAAATGGCAGCACGAAAATGAATTCGTACGATCATCGGCTTCAGGGGGTTCGCTGCCTCCGGACCTGCGCGGTACCCGCTGCAGGGGAGACAACTCGGAGAACACTACGCATCCCCGGGAGCCGGGTCAACCCCTCCCGTCGAAGATCTTTTGAGGAGGAACTCGCACCACACCGCCTTGCCCCCGTCCGGCGTGCGGCGGGTGCCCCAGTTCGAGGCGATGGTCGCCACGATCTCCAGGCCGCGGCCCGACTCGTCGGCCGGGAGGGCGCGCTTGCGGCGCGGGAGGTGGTCGTCGGCGTCGGTGACCTCGATGGTGAGGCGGCGGTCGGTGCGGCGCAGGCGGAGGCGCATCGGGGGGTGGCCGTGGGTGAGGGAGTTGGAGACCAGTTCGCTCACGGCCAGTACCCCGAGGTCCTGGAGTTCCTCACCCACGCGCCAGCTGGTGAGGACGCCCTGGGTGAAGGCACGGGCGCTCGACGCCGCCTCCGCACCGCCGAGCAGGTCGAGGGAGGCGGTGCGGAACAGTTCGGCGGTGTCGTTGTCGCGCTGCGGGAGCTGGAAGACCAGAGCCGCCACATCGTCGTCGTGCTCCGGGGTGACGCCCATGGCGCGCAGCAGTCGCGAGCAGATCACGTCGGGCGCGCCCGTGGCGCCGGCGAGGGTGCCGGCCAGGGTGTCCAGGCTGTGGTCGATGTCCTGGTCGCGGCGCTCGACGAGGCCGTCCGTGTAGAGGACGCCGGTCGAGCCGGCCGTGAAGGGGAGGTTGCTGGAGGTGTGCATCCACCCGCCGGTACCGAGCGGCGGGCCGCCAGGTTCCTCCGGACGGGTGATGGTGCCGTCCGCCAGGCGGACCATGAGGGGCAGATGTCCGGCCGACGCATAGCTGAGGCACTGCTCGCTGGGGTCGAAGACCGCGTAGACGCAGGTGGCGATCTGGGAGGCGTCGATCTCCGAGGCCAGGCCGTCGAGGAGCTGCAGCACCTCGTGCGGCGGCAGGTCGAGCCGCGCGTAGGCACGGACGGCGGTGCGGAGCTGACCCATGACCGCTGCGGCACGCATCCCGCGGCCCATGACGTCGCCGATGACCAGCGCGGTGCGCCCGCCGCCGAGGGTGATCACGTCGTACCAGTCGCCGCCGACGGCGGTGTCCGCACCGCCGGGCTGGTAGGTCGCGGCGACGCGGAGGTCGTCGGGCTGCTCCAGCTTCTGCGGGAGCAGGCTGCGCTGGAGGGTGACAGCTGCCTCGCGCTGTCGGCGTTCGCTCTCCCGGAGCCGTTCGGTGACCCGGACCTGGTCGGTGACCTCGGCGCCGAAGACGAGCACCCCGCAGACGTCGGACGCACCCGTACTGCGGCGCAGTGAGGCGAAGCTGCCGAGGCCGAGCGAGGACAGCCCGAGCGCGGTGCGCACGGACTGCGGAGCGGCTGCATCTGTGACCGCACCGGCGGCCGAGTCAGCGGCTGCACCGGCGGCCGAGTCGGCGACCGCATCGGTGGCCAAGTCAGCGGTGCAGTCGCCCGCATCCCTGCCCGCGTCGGCACCTGCCTGGGTGTTCGCGCCGCTGTCGGCGGGGGTGGGGACCATGGCGGCCTTCCCGGCGCCCCCGGTCAGCTGGGCCAGTTGCTGGCCCAGGTCCTCGGTCTCCCGGACCGGCGCGCAGACGAAGGTGTAGTAGCGCGGCGGCTCGACGCCCGCCAGGGCCGGGAGTTGGACCTTGCGGGCCTTGACGGTGCGCGGCCTTCCGGTCCGGTAGACCTGGTCCATCAGCGGCAGCAGGCCGAGTTCCTCCAGCTCAGGCATCACCTGGTGGGCGGGGACACCGGTCGGGCGCGGGCCGAAGACCTCGGTGTAGGCGCGGCTGAGGTAGCCGAGCCGGTGGCCTGGCCCGTAGCTGATGGCGACCAGCGCGGGCAGGTGCCCGAGCACGTCGTGGACGGCGAGGTGCTGGTGGCCGGCGTGCTCGTGGGCGATCCGTGCCTCGGGCAGTTCCCGGGTGGCGGGGACGCTGGGCGTGGGGCCGGAGGGACGGTCCTGCGGCGCGGAGGCGCGCCGCTGTCCGCCGGGGAGCCGGGCGCTCCAGCGTGTGAGGTTCAACGGAGTCCTTCGGGCTGCGGGTCGTCGGGGTACGTCGGGACGTCTGGGTACGTCAGGACGCCGGGTACGGGGATGCGAGGCAGGCTTCAGGTCGCGGAGTCGGGGTCCAGTGTGGCTGAAACCGCGCTCACGGGGAATCAGCTGCCGTGGGGTGTCTTGAAGATCGGCAAATCCGGCGAGACGGGACACATCACCTTTACAAAGCAGTCCGAGTCGGTCTATTCCGGTACAGCGCATCGCGGCACAAGCAGGGCGTCCGCGACACATCAGGCGGCACAACAGGTGAACCGATTCGGCTAGATCTAGATCGTCCCCCCTTCGCTCAAACCTTCGTCCAACAGGTGCTCGAAGCCCGCACGGGGCTCCTCCAGCTCCCCCAGTGAAACGATTTCGCGACCGGTCAGACTGGCGAGCAGCCAGTCGGACATCACCCGCGCCTTGCGCTCCCAGGTCGGTACGCGGCGCAGGTGCACGGCGCGGTGGAGCAGCCAGGCGGAGCGGCCGTGGAGCGAGCGGCTGCGCAGCTGGGCGACACCCTGGTGCAGCCCGAGCGAGGTGATCGTGCCCTTGAGTTCGCGCCGGTAGGCGGTGGTCGGCTGGCCGCGCAGGCAGGCGACCAGGTTGTCGGCGAGCACCATGGCCTGGTGGACCGCGTGTTGGGCGTTGGCACGGCAGGTCTCGCCGGGGCGGGCCAGATCGGGGACGGCGGCGGAGTCGCCGGCCGCGAAGACCCGCTCGGTGCCGAGGACGCGCAGATGGGAGTCGCACCGCAGGCGGCCCTGCGCGTCGACGGCCAGGCCGGTCTGCTTGAGCACGGGGTTGGCCCGCACGCCGGCCGTCCACACCAGGGTCCGGGCTGCGAAGCGGCTTCCGTCGGTGAGTTGGACGGTTCCGTCCGCTCCGACCGACGCGAGGCGGGTGCCGAGGCGGACGTCGATGGCGCGCTCGCGCAGCTCGGCGGTGGTGCGCTCGGCGGCCTGCGGCTCGGTCTCGGGGAGGATGCGCTTGCCTGCCTCGACGAGCACCCAGCGCAGGTCCTCCGGGCGGAGGTTGTGGTAGTGGCTGGTCGCGTGCCGGGCCATGTCCTCGAGTTCGGCGAGAGCGCCCGTGCCCGCGTAGCCGCCACCGACGAAGACGAAGGTCAGCGCGGCCTGACGCAGCTCGGGATCACGGGTGGAGGACGCCACGTCGAGCTGGGAGAGGACGTGGTTGCGCAGTTTGACGGCCTCTTCGACACTGCGGAAGCCGATTCCGTGCTCGGCGAGCCCGGGCACGGGCAGGATCCGCGAGACCGAACCGGGTGCGAGCACCAACAGGTCGTAAGGGAGTGTCAGTTCGATGGGTGATGCGCCATAGACGGGTGCCGGGAGCAGCAGATGAGCTCGCGCGTTGGCTTGGTCCAACGACGTCAGCCGCCCCTGCATCACCTTCACCCCGCGCAGCGCGCGACGCAGCGGCACGACGACGTGGCGCGGGTCGATCGCGCCCGAGGCGGCCTCCGCGAGGAACGGTTGGTACGTCATGTACGAGGTGGGGTCGACCAGGGTGAGCTCGGCCTCTCCCGGTTTCAGGCGTGCCCGCAGCCGCAGAGCGGCGTTGACGCCGACCTGCCCGCCACCGATCAGCAGGATGCGCGCGGCCGAGGACGGCCCGGCCGATTCCGGTGAGGACGCGTGTGGGGACGCAGGTGGGATCACTCAACCATTCCGCACCCGTGAGTGGGTGCACGTCCATACTCCGTACCTGAATGAGTGGATACGGATGTGACGCTGATCGCCACGGCGGTGGCGGCGATGCCCCGTCGTCGAACGCGGACACGGCGGCACGGAATTGGCGCTTCGACTCCATTGATCAGCGCAGATGCCCTACGCTGCGCAACGACCGTCGTGTGCGCACGGTCGGTGCGGACGGTGGGATTCCTGCCCGACTCCCCTGGTCCCGTCGATGTGCCGTCAACTATGGTCGTTGAATCTGTCGTACGGGGGAGGACGAACCTCATGGTTCAGCAGGAGCAGGTACTGCAGCGCGCAGTCGAGGGGACGATTCCGGTGCAGCGGGGGCTGGTGGCGAAGGGGCTGACGACGAACGGCGGCGGACGGCTTCGCGTCGACGCGCGCCGCAACCTGGAGTCGGTGCTGCGCGCTGCGCGCGAGGTCTTCGGCGAACTCGGCTACGGCGCGCCGATGGAGGAGGTCGCCCGGCGCGCGGGCGTCGGCGTGGGCACGGTCTACCGGCGCTTCCCGAGCAAGGAGGTGCTGGTGCGGCGGATCGCCTCGGAGGAGGTGGTCTGGCTGACCACGCAGGCCCGCGAGGCGCTCAACTCGGACTCCACGGGGGCGTGGGAGTCGCTGGCGGACTTTCTCGCTCGCGCGGCGACGAGCGGCGCGGGCCGGCTGCTGCCGCCCGAGACGTTCCGCCAGGCCGAGGCGATGGTGCGGGTCCCCGCCCCGCGGTCGGCGACGTCGGATGAGTTGCTCTCCGGTGCCGTGCCGAGCACGGTCACCCCGATCACCTCGGTCGACGAGGAGTTCGGGGAGGACGCGGACCCGGTCCGACTGCTGGGACTGCTGGGGCAGTTGGTCGACCGCGCGGCGGGCTGCGGGGAGCTGCGCGGCGGGGTCAGCGTGGCCGACGTGGTGCTGGTGCTGACGGCGTCGGTGCCCGCGCATGCGTCTGCCGACGGCAGCGCGGCGGGGCGGTTGCTGCATCTTCTGCTGCAGGGGCTGCGGGCGGGCTGACGCGCACGTCCGCTCCCGCGGGTAGTTGCACGTAGCTGGAGGCGCGGGGCTGTGCTGATGTGCAGCTCCGCTGCATGGTCGCGAGCAGGCGGACCTGTGCTCCCGCACGGAGTTGCACTCACCTCAGGGGGCGCGGGGCTCCGTGCCTCAGCCGTACGGCGTTGCTGACCCTCACAGAGCACCCCCGCGCCTCCTGAACTGTGCGTTCCGCTTAACGTCTCTGCTCGAACGGCTGGACCTTGGCCCCCGAAGGGGTGGTGCCGAATCGTTCGCTCTCGTTGGCGGGGCGGATCTGTGGGAACCTGACCCCGGTTGAGCGAGGGAAGCGGGGGTTGGGTCATGCCCACTGAGGAACCGGACGCGCCTGCGGCGCACGTGCCGCCGCAGGGAGTCGGCGGTGCCGAGGGTCTGCCGCGCCAGCGCGGCGACAGCGGGGAGGGGCCGCATGAGCACGGCGCGGCCGACCGCGTCGAGGCCGCCGCGCCGCCCAGCGTGCCCCCACCCGGCGGGCCCGTCGACGACGAACCGCTGACCACGTCCGACGCCGATCTCACCGCCGCCGTACGGGCCGGGGACGACGCCGCGTACGAGGAGCTGTACCGGCGCCACGTCGCCGCCGTCCGCCGCTACGCCCGTACCTGCTGCCGGGATTCGTTCACGGCCGAGGACCTCGCGGGGGAGGTCTTCGCCCGCACGCTGCAGGCGCTCCGCGCCGGCAAGGGGCCGGACATCGCGGTCCGCGCGTACCTGCTGACCGCTGTGCGCAACATCGCCGCGTCGTGGACGCGGGGCGACCGGCGTGAGCAACTGATCGACGACTTCCAGCTGTTCGCGACCAACAACGCCGTGGTCGCCACGGTCGACGTGACCGACCCGGGCGCGGACGCGCGGGCGATGACCGGGGTCGACCAGTCGCTCATCGTGCGCGCGTTCCTGAACCTGGACGCGGACGACCGGCGGCTGCTCTGGCACACCGAGGTCGAGCAGGAGCCGCCGCGCGAGGTCGCGGTGCTGCTGGGCAAGACCGCCAACGCCACCGCCGTGCAGGCGCACCGCGCACGTGAACGGCTGGCGACGGCGTTCCTGCAGGCCCACATCTCGGACACCCAGGCGTCCGACTGCGAGCAGCACGCGGCGAAGCTCGGCGGCTTCGCGCGCGGGCAGTTGGGCAAGCGGGCGTCGACGGACGTGCGGGCGCACCTGCAGGAGTGCGACCGCTGCTCGGCGGCGTACCTGGAGCTGGTCGACCTCAACCACAGCCTGCGCGAGCTGCTGCCTTCCGGCCTGCTGGTCTGGCTCGGCTCGGGCTACTTCACGGTGCTCGCGGCGGGGTTGGCCGGTGCGGCCACCGCCGGTGCGGCGGTCGGCGTCACGGCGGCTGCCGGTGGCTCCGCAACCACCGCCGGGGCGACCACGGCCGGTGCGGCCGGAGCCGCGGGCGCGGCGGGTTCGTCGGGCGGTGCCGCGGGCGGCGCTGCCGGTGGTGGCGCCGCCTCGGAGGGGGTGGGGCTGCCGGTCAAGATCGGCATCGCCACGGCCGTCGTCGTCGCCGCTGCCGCCGGGCTGGCGTTCGCGCTGACCGGGAGCGACGCCAAGCCGAAGCCCGTGCCGGTGGCCAAGCCGAAGCCGACTCCGGTGGCGACGGTCCCGGCCAGACCGGCCCCGAAGCCGACGCCCAAGCCGACTCCTCCGCCGCCCCCGCCGCCGGTGGTCAAGCCGAGCCCCACACCCACCCCGACGCCGACACCCAAGCCGACTCCGCGTCCGACGCCGCCTCCGCCTCCGCCGAGACCGACGCCCAAGCCGACGCCGCCCCCGCCTCCGCCGCCCCCCGTGACCAGCTACTACGTCGACACGCTGCCTTACCAGGGCAGCGGCCCCGCCACCGGGCCCGCGTTGGCGCCGCCGAGTGTCTTCAACTGGGTATGGCAGCGGCCCGACGGCGTCAGCATCGGCAAGAAGTCCTACGCGCGCGGCATTACCGTGATGGCGCCGTCGAACGCGGTGATCGACCTGAACCAGGCCTGCACGAACTTCTCCGCGTGGGTGGGCATCGACGACATGACCATGGGCCTCGGTTCGGCGAAGTTCACCGTCGAGAACGGGACGACGGGTGCGGTGCTGTGGCAGTCCGGCGTCATCCACGGCGGTGACCCGGCAGAGAGCGTCAGCGTGTCACTGAAGGGGCTGACCAAGATCAAGCTGGTGGTCCGGGGATCGCACGGCTTCATCGGCGGCCAGGTCGCCGACTGGGCCGACGCCCGCTTCAGCTGCTGAGGGCTGACGCCACCAGATCACTGGCCCTGCATCTGCTGGATCTGCTGCAGGGCCTGCAGGAAGGTCTCCGTCTCCTGCGCGCCCTGGACGGCGTACTTGCCCTCGAAGACGAACGTCGGGACGGAGCTGACGCCGATGGCGCGGGCGTGCTCCAGCTCGCTCGCGGTCTCGGCGCGGCCCTTGTCGGACGGGAGGAAGGCCTCGACGCGGGCCCGGTCCATCCCGGCGGCCACGGCGATCTCGGTCAGCGCCGTGAAGTCGGCGACGTCGACGCCCTCGGAGAAGTGCGCGGCGAGCAGCCGCTCCTTGAGGTCGACCTGCGTCTCCGGGCCGTACTCGTGCTCGGCGAGCCAGAGCAGGCGGTGGCCGTGGACGGTGTTGACGTGCAGGGCGGCGTCGAAGTCGTAGTCGATGCCCTCGTCCTTGCCGATCGCCGCGACGCGGTCGTCCATGGCGCGGGACTGCGGGCCGTAGCGCTCCTGCAGCCAGGCACGGTGCGGGGTCGGCTCCATGGGGGCGTCGGGCACCAGCTGGAACGGCCGGTACACGACCTCGACGTCGTCGGCTCCCGCGAAGGCCGTAAGGGCCTGGTCGAACCGGCGCTTGCCGATGAAGCACCACGGGCAGGCGATGTCGCTGTAGATCTCCACCTTCATGAGAGCACGGCTCCTCTCGATCGTCTGCGCGCTCAGACAATGCCAACGCGGAGCCACCCGTCGGAATTCCGGACGCGACGCGACTTCGACGAGACCGCAGTCACACCTCCTCGGTGTCGCCCGCACGGTCTCGCCTGCTCGGCCACACCCGCGCGGTCACGCCCGCTTGGGGCCCGGGACGAGCAGCACCGGGCAGAGCGCGTGGAAGGTCAGCGCGGAGGCGACCGAGCCGAGCAGCAGACGCGGGAAGCCGCCGTTGCCGCGGGTGCCGAGGACCAGAGTGTGCTGGTCCTCGGACGCGTGGAGCAGGAGCGCGACCGGGTCGCCCGCGACGACGTACAGCTCCGGGGTCGGGACGGGCTCCTGCCCGGCGTCCGGCTCAGCCTCCAGCCGGGCGGTCGCCGCAGTGACGCCGCGCTGGACGACGTCGGTCATGCCCGCCAGCAGGCGGCCGACGCTGTCCTGGACCACGTCGTCCAGGCCGACGGCCGTGTCGGCGAGCGGCGTCGGATTGACCGCCGCGAGCACCCGCACCGGCACCGCATGGGCCCGCGCCTCCTTAAGCGCCCGCTCCAGCGCCCACAACGAACCGTCCGAACCGTCGACGCCGACCAGGACGCCGGGTTGGGCGTGGGCCGGCGGAGGCTCGTGGGAGACGGGCATGGCGTGCATGCGTCCCATCATCGGGGCGGGTAGACCCGACCCGGCGTCAAGACACGTGTGACGCCGACGCGGTGGCGGCTCGCCCCGCCGGAGAAGGAGAAGCTGCCGAGGCAGGCTGCCCGGCCCCGGAGGTGACGGCGGGGCGGGGCAGCGGTGGCAGTCCGGTCCAGCAGGAGCCGCGGCGGGCCCGCAGACGGCGCAGCCACAGCTCCATGGCGACCACGTCCGCCAGCCCGTCCAGCGGGGCCGGCGCATCCGACGCCGCCGCGCGCAGTGCCGCTCGGACGCCCTCGGCGTCGATCAGGCCCCAGTCGCCCAGCAGGGATGCGGCGAAGAGCCGGTCCAGCGCGTCGGCGGAACGGCGCAGGCCCGCGCGCACACTGTCGGCCGCCGCGTAGGGGTCGGGCGGGAGGCCGTTGCCCCAGCCGTCGGGGACCTCCTGGACGCCTGCCCCGGCAAGGACCGCGCGGAGGATGCCGTGGCGCGCACCGGGTTGGATCCGGGCCCGGTCGGGGACCTGACGGCAGGCGCGGACCACCTGGTTGTCCAGGAACGGCGCGTGCAGACGCTGCCCGCGTGCGTCCGGCGCGCTCTCGACGACCTGGGCCAGCACACGGAACTCCGCCGCCCGCCGCTGGAGCGCCAGCCGGGCACGCCGGGCCCCCGGCCGCTCGTCGGGTGCCCCGGCGCGGGCGGCCAGGTGGAGGCGTTGGGCGACGGCGCCACGAGCGTCGGCGGTGAGCCAGGCCGCAGCCGGACCGGGCGTGCACCAGGCGAGCGCACGAGTGGACGCCTCCCCTGCGGTCCCGGGCGGGGCGCCGACGGCGCGACCGCCGACGAGGGCCGCGGCGGCGTCCCGCAGTCCGTCGGTGTAGCCGGTACGGGCGAGCCGCCGGGCCGCGCGCACGACCGCGACGGGCGTGCCGACCATGGCGCTGTCCGCGCGGGCGAGGGCCGCGACCGGCCGCAGCAGTGGGCTTCGACGGCGTTCCAGCAGCAGGTCGGCGAGTCGGGCCGGGTGGCCGTCCAGGACCTGGCGGGCGCCGTGGCCGCTGATGTGGTCGGTGCCTGCCGCGGCCAGCCGCGCGCGGTGGCGCAGCGCGGCGACCAGCGCCGGGCCGGGCTCGTCGGTCAGCGGTCCGGCCAGCGGGTCGTCGGCGAGGTCCGCGTACGGGAGCGCGTCCTCGCCGCCGGGGACGACGACGTGGTCGAGCCGGTCCGCGGCGGCTTCGGCAACGGAGCGGGCGCGCAGCAGCTCCGCCTCACGCGCGGGAGTGAGCGGCGCTCCGGTGGCGCCCTCGGCGTCGGTCCAGGTGATCGCGAGCAGCCCGGTCGGCTCGGCTTCGGGCGCGGTGACGCGACGGGCCCAGGATCCGCGCACCGCACCGGTCCGGCGCGCGGCGTCCGGTCCGGCCGACGACGAGGACGGCGGCGTCGGCGGGCCGTGGTGGAGGGTGCGGTAGCTGCGGGGGTCGCCCCAGCGCTCCTCGCTGAAGGTGCCGAGGGCCGGGTGGCGGACCGGCGGGGCGCTGCCGTTGGGCGCCCCGGTGCCGTCAGGGGTGGCGCGCTCCGTACGCCGGGTGGACTGGGAGGACTGGGAGGACTCGGAGGACTGGGAGGACCGCGCGTCGGGCGGCTCCGGCGCTGTGGTGGCGCCTGTGGCGGCGCCGGGGTCCAGGCCTGCGCTGCCGGGGTCACGGGGCGAGCCCGGTGCGCCGCTGGGGCGTTCGGTGGCGCGTGCGGCGGGGCTCGCGGCGGCGCGTGCGGCCGGCACCTTGGCGACGCGAGGGATCGTCGCGGCCAGCAGTGCCAGCACCGTCGAGGCGCTGCCGCCGGACAGGTCGACGCTGACGTCCCGTCGGCGGACGACGAGCTCTCCGGCCTCGTCGGGACCGTCGTAGCCGATGCCGCCCTCGAACAGCATCTCGTCCGGCAGGCCCTCGCCGGAGCCGGACAGCGCCTCGGCGCCCCGGCGGTGCGGCCGGCCGACGAACATGCCGAGGCCGTGCCCGAGGCTGAGATCGGGCCCGAGACCGAGGTCCGGCGCGAGGCCGAGATCGAACCCCGGCCCAACTCCCGCTTCCGGCACGGAGCCCCGGCCCGCAGAGCCGGGACCTGTGACGAAGACGGTGGCGGACAGCTCGGCCGACATGTCCCCCGCCGCAACCGCCTGGCCGGCCAGGCCGCCGAGGCCGCCGACGCCGAAGGCGGGCTGCGGCACCTGCTGCGAGGTGCGCACCCGTAGCCGGACGGACTCCAGCAGCGACCGGGTCACCTCGGCCGTCGCCGACGCCTCGCTGTTCTCGTAGCTCCCCACTCCACCGGGCACCGGCTCGTAGACGCCGACGGCCGGGACGCCGCCGCGCACGGTCAGCGCCTGCCCCGGCGGGACCCGGAGCACCCCCGTGAAGGGGCTTCCGTCGCCGACGCCCTCGGGTGCGTCGGGCAGGGCCAACCGCGCCGCGAGGTGGATCCGATCGAGGGGCGCGTCGACGAGGTCGGCCAGCGGCAGTGCGGCGGTGGCGTAGGCGGTCCCGCCGCCGAACGGCGTGTGGTAGACGGGGTGGACTCCGGCCAGATCGCCCAGGATCGAGACGCGCGAGCCCAGTTGGAGCACCACGACGTAGCTGCCGGACCAGGTGGTCAGGTGCCGCAGCGCACCACCGGACGTCGCCAGCAGGGCGGTGCGCAGCGCTGCGTCCGCCGCCCCGCAGCGGCCGAGGACCAGCAGACGCGCCGACGCGCCGTCGTCGGGCGGGAGTTCACCGGCGACCGGATCGTCGACGAGGTCGGGGAAGCCGTGGCGGACGACCGCGCTGGAGTGGCGCCGCCACCGGTGCAGCGTGACGCTGCGGATCTCGTCCGAACGCCAGTCCCCCACCGCCCACAGCGGATCGGAACCGGGCCAGAGCAGGCGTCCGCCGACCGGCCGGAGCGCGCGCACGTCAGCGAGGGCGGTAGTGCCGTCTCGGGTCTTTCCGCCCAGACCGCTCCAACCCACCAACCATCGCATCGTCGCCTCCACGCCAAAGGCACGGTGCCGCACCGTCAGCTCCCCATCGTGTCAGCCAACGGCGTGTTCGGCTGTGGCATCGAGGCAGGCAAATTCCGGAAGTTGACGCAATGTTGTCGGACAAACAGGGCTGACCACCACAAACACGACAGGGACGGGAGCGGACAGGGCGTGGAGCGCGGTCCGGACCCTCCCCTCCCGGGCCCGGACCCCGACCCCCGAGGTCCGGCCCAGGCACAGTCGCCGCGCGCCCGTCCGCACGAGAAGAACTGACCGAACGAACGGCCGGAACGAACGGACAGCCGGAACGAACGGACCACAGCTCGGGAGGTGTCCGCACACCCCCCGAGCCGGTCCGCCGCCGCGCGGGGATGTACGGCGGCGGCATCCCCCGACCCGCCGGGTCCTCGACGGCAGGCCGACCCACGCCACCATGCAAACGCCGGAACCCCGGGCAAGGGAGGGGGCACACCGGGGCGCACCGCCGCACGGGCCAGGGGCATAGACCACCCCGGAACTGCCATCTCCGCCACCGGATCCCGCCATCTGGAACAAGACCCCTTAACCGTGGGAAGGCAGGGAACTACTCTGGGTGCAACAGGGCGACGTGCGGGATCCGGGAGGGGGTGGCAGGAGGGCATGACGACCACTGGCAGTCGCGGGCCGAACGACAAACTGGGCACCCTGCTGACCCTTGCCGGGATGAGCAACGCCGGGCTGGCCCGCCGGGTCAACGACCTGGGCGCGCAACGCGGTCTGACCTTCCGTTACGACAAGACCTCGGTGGCCCGCTGGGTCACCAAGGGCATGGTGCCGCAGGGTCCGGTGCCGCATCTGATCGCCACGGCGATCGGCGGCAAGCTGGGCCGGGCGGTCCCGCTCGAGGAGATCGGCCTGGGCAGCACCGATCCGACACCCGAGATCGGCCTGACCTTTCCGCGCGCGGTTCCCGCAGCGGTGCAGAGCGCCACCGACCTGTGGCGGCTCGACCCCGGGCGCACGCGCAAACCCGGTGCGCCGGGCAGCGGTTGGTGGGACACCCTGGCCGGGAGCTTCTCCGTCGCGGCCTACACCACCCCCGTCGCGCGCTGGCTGATCACGCCCGTCGACGGCTCGGTCGCGCGCGAGGCGCCGAGCGCCGACAAGGACCGTAAGGACCACAAGGACGCCCAGGACCACGCGGACGACAACGACCGCACGGACACAGCGGCGGCGGACGCACACGTCCAGGGACGGCGGTCCGCGCCGACCGTTCCCGGCGCGCGGGCAGGTTCCCTGGAGCTTCCGGAGCCTGGTGGCCTTGCGGACGCGACGTCCCCGTCCCTGTCGACCGGGCACGAGAACGGTTACGAGACCCGGCACGAGGGGCAGTTCGGGCATGCGGGTGCGCCGCTGGGCCTCGCCGACGGTGTCCGCGGCAGCTACCGGGTCGGCCATGCGGACGCGGCCAAGCTGCGTCAGGCCGCCGAGGAGGCCCGACGCTGGGACTCCCGCTACGGCGGCGGCGACTGGCGCTCGTCCATGGTCCCCGAGTGCCTGCGGCGGGACGCCACACCGCTGTTGCTCGCCAGCTACAGCGACGAGGTGGGCCGCGCACTGTTCGGCGCGACCGCCGAACTGACCCGGCTCGCCGGGTGGATGGCGTTCGACACCGGACAGCAGGAGGCCGCACAGCGCTACTACATCCAGGCGCTCCGCCTGGCCCGCGCGGCGGCGGACGTCCCGCTCGGCGGCTATGTGCTGGCGTCGATGAGCCTGCAGGCGACCTACCGGGGTGCTGCCGACGAGGGCGTCGACCTCGCCCAGGCCGCCGTGGAGCGCAACCGGGGGCTGGCGACGGCGCGGACGATGAGCTTCTTCCGGCTGGTCGAGTCGCGGGCCCACGCCCGCGCCGGGGATGCGGCTGCCTGCGCCTCCGCCCTTGCCGCGGCCGAGAGTTGGCTGGAGCGGTCACGTCCGGGCGACGGCGATCCGGCCTGGATCGACTTCTACACCTGGGACCGGCTGGCAGCGGACGCGGCGGAGGGTTTCCGGGACCTCGGCATGCCGGGCAAGGTCCGCGAGTTCACCGAACGCGCGCTGGCCACGCCCACCGAGGAGTACGTCCGCTCGCACGGCCTGCGCCTGATCGTCTCGGCCATGGCCGAGCTGGACCAGGGCGAGCTGGAGCGCGCGGTGGCGGCGGGCAACCGCGCCCTCGACGTGGCCGGGCGGATCTCCTCGCAGCGCACCCGCGAGTACCTGGCGGAGATGCTGAAGCGGCTGGACCGCTTCAAGGGCGAACGGATAGCCCAGGAGTTGGTGGAACGCGCCCGCCTCACGCTCGCCGCGCCGGCCTGAACCCACGTCCGATCACCCGCCTGGACGCCCGCCCGAACCACGTCTCCGTGCCGCCGCCCGGACGCCGTGGCGTGGCGTGGCCCCATCACGTGTGTGACCACGTCCCTGACCTCGGACGCGCCCTGCTGCGGACGGTCATGGCCGCGTAAGGTGACCGGCAGAACCTCGTCGAACCGTCGGAAGGGCTTGCGTGCGGGGCTTTGACTGCGACGTCGTGATCATCGGTGCGGGCATCGTCGGGCTGAGCGCCGCGTACGCGCTCTCCCAGCAGGCGCCCGAGCTGGACGTGGTCGTGCTGGAGAAGGAGCCGCGGCTGGCGGCCCACCAGACCGGCCGCAACAGCGGGGTGATCCACAGCGGCCTCTACTACCGACCGGGCTCCCTCAAGGCGAAGTTCGCCCTGGCCGGAGCCGCGGAGATGGTCGAATTCTGCAAGGAACAGGGCCTCCCCCACCAGGTCACCGGCAAGCTGGTGGTCGCCGTCGACCGCACCGAGCTGCCGCGGCTGCACGCGCTGGCCCAGCGCGGACGCGAACACGGCCTGCCCACGCGCGAGTTGGGCGCGGCGCAGATCGCCGAACAGGAACCGCACATCAGCGGCGTGGCCGCGCTGCACGTCGGCACCACCGGCCTCGCCTACTACCCGGCCGTGGCCGCCCGCTACGCGGAGCTGTCCGGGGCACGGATCCGGACCGGCAACGCGGTCACCGCCATCGACCGACGCGGCGACGGCGTCACCGTGACCACGACGCTGGGCGAGGTCCGGGCGCGGGTGCTGGTCAACTGCGCGGGTCTGCAGAGCGACCGGGTGGCGCGGATGGCGGGCGACGAACCCGGGCTGCGGATCGTCCCGTTCCGCGGCGAGTACTTCGAGCTGGCCCCGGAGGCGGCGTCGCTGGTGCGCGGGCTGGTCTACCCGGTGCCGGACCCGGCGTTCCCCTTCCTCGGCGTGCACCTGACCCGTGACCTGCACGGCGGCGTGCACGTCGGCCCCAATGCCGTCCCGGCGCTGGCCCGGGAGGGCTACGACTGGCGCACGGTCAGCCCGCGCGACCTGCTCGCCACCGCCGGCTGGCCGGGCACCTGGTCGCTCGCCTCGCGTCACTGGCGCGCGGAGGCGGTCGAGCTGCGCCGCTCGCTCAGCACCCGGGCGTTCACCCGCGCACTCCAGCGCCTGCTGCCCGCCGTCGCCGAGCGGGACCTGCTGCCCGCCCCGGCAGGCGTCCGGGCCCAGGCGGTCGACCGGCACGGCGCGCTGGTCGACGACTTCGCCTTCGCCGAGGGCCCGCGAACCGTCCACGTGCTCAATGCCCCCTCCCCGGCGGCAACCGCGTCCCTCGCGATCGGCCGCGAGATCGCCGGACGGGCAAGGGCCGCGCTCGACCGCAGCTGAGCGGGCGCGCCGCGGTGGCCGTCGGAACCGAGCGGACGGACGGACCTCGGCCAGACGGACCTGGGCCGACCGAGGGATGGGCCAACGCTCGGAGCTGGGCCGACAGTCGGAGCCGAGCCGCCGGTCCGTGGCGACGGTTCCGTAGACTGGGGCGCATTGTGACCAGCCAGCCCACCGCCCTCGTTCCCCCGGCCGCCGCACGCCCCGAGGCCTCCGGCACCGGCACCGGCACCGGCACTGACGCGCCGCGTCCCGGCGACCCCGTCTCGCCGGAGCTCCACACCGAGCGCCGGATCCGCAGCTTCCACCCGCGCAAGGGCCGGATGAGCACCGCGCAGTACGACGCGCTGGAGCGCTCCTGGGACGCGTGGGGCATCCGGATCGACGGCGAGCGGCAGCTGGACCTGGACGCCTGGTTCGGGCGGACGGACGCCGAGGTGGTGCTGGAGATCGGCTTCGGCATGGGCGACGCCACCGCGATCATGGCCGCCGCCGAGCCCGAGCGCTGCATACTCGCGGCCGACGTGCACACCCCCGGCCACGGCAACCTGCTGCGCCGGATCGAGTCCGACGGCCTCGACAACGTCCGCCTGGCCGAGGGGGATGCCGTGGTGCTGCTCCGGGACCAGCTGGCGCCCGCGTCCCTGGACGGGCTGCGGATCTACTTCCCGGACCCGTGGCCCAAGGCCCGCCACCACAAGCGGCGGCTGATCCAGCCCGAGTTCACGGCGCTGGCCGCGTCCCGGCTCCGCCCCGGCGCGACGGTGCACTGCGCGACCGACTGGGAGCCCTACGCGGAGCAGATGCTGGAGGTGCTGACCGCCTCCCTCGACCTGGTCAACCTGCACGACGACTTCGCGCCGCGTCCGGACTGGCGGCCGGTGACCAAGTTCGAGCGCCAGGGGCTGGCCAAGGGCCACGTCGTCCGCGACCTGCTCTTCCGTCGACGCTGAGCTGCGGTCCGGGCGCCTGCGCGCGTGCATCGCACCCCTGTGGTGATCGTGCGGTGACCGTACGGGCACAAGTCCTTACCCGCTGATCCGCCGCCCCGCTAAGGTCATGGGGTGAGCAGCGCGCAGCACGAACCCCCGGCGAACAGCACCGCCGGGGACTCGACCGGGCCGATATCCGGCACCGGCACCGAAACCCCCCTCCCGCCCACCGGCTCCGCCGAACCGGTCGCACCCGTGGCCGTCGACGTGCCGCTGCCCGAGGGTCTGCCGACGGCTCCCCAGCCGGGGACGGCCGGGCTGCCTTTCGAGCCGCCGCGCGCCCTTCGCTACAAGGTCCGCCGCAACCTGCTGGAGAACCGCTGGCTGCGTATCGCGCTGGTGGTGATCGCCTTCGCCGCGTGCGGGGCGGCGATCCTCAACATGGTCCACACCCAGACGGGGACCGCCGGGTTCGTCGTCGGCGTCGCGCTCGCCGTGCTGCCGGTGCCGCTGGTGCTGGGCGCCTACCACTGGCTGGACCGGGTCGAGCCGAAGCCCGCGCGGCTGCTGCTCTTCTGCTTCGGCTGGGGCGCGTGCGCGGCCACGCTGGTGGCGATCCTGGCCAACGACTGGGCCACCTCGCTGCTCATCAGCCACCAGGTGGGCGGCGGCGAGACGCTGGGCGCGAGCCTGGTCGCGCCGCTGGTCGAGGAGTCGTCCAAGGCCGCGCCGCTGCTGCTGATCTTCCTCTTCCGCCGCCGTGACTTCACCGGCATCGTCGACGGCGCGGTCTATGCCGGGTTCACCGCGACCGGCTTCGCCTTCACCGAGAACATCCTCTACATCGGCCGCTCGGTGATGGACGGAAGCAACGACGGCGGCACGGGCATAGCAGCGACCGTGATGACCTTCGTGATGCGCGAGGTGATGTCGCCGTTCGCGCACCCGCTCTTCACCTCGATGACGGCGGTGGGCTTCGGGCTCGCGGCCATCAGCCGCAAGCGCTGGCAGCGGATCTGCGCCCCGATCGCGGGCTGGATCTTCGCGATGCTGATGCACGGCACCTGGAACAGCGCGCCGGTGCTCGGCCCGCTGGGCTTCTTCGGCGTCTACTTCCTCTTCATGATGCCGGTCTTCGCGCTGATGGTCTGGCTGGTGATCTGGTCGCGCGGCAACGAGCTGCGGGTGGTCGGCAAGCAGCTGGCCGTCTACGTCGCGGCGGGCTGGATCGCGCGTCCGGTGCCGCTGGTGCTGGCGTCGATGCGGACCCGCAAGCAGGCCCGGGCGCTGGCCCGCTTCCAGCGGGGGCCGACCGGCGACAAGGCGATGCGCGAGTACCAGGGCTTCGCGACCTCGCTGGCGCTGCTGCGCGAGCGGGTGGCCCGCGGCCTCGCGGTGCAGGACTTCGCGGAGCGCGAGCAGGAGCTGCTGCACCACCTGTGGGAGCGCAAGGAGACGGTCGAGGGCGTCTTCGACCGGGTCGGCGAGCAGGAGTGGTACCGCACCCACCCGCCGCTGGCCACGGCCTGGGCCGGCGCTCCGACGCCGGGCTTCGGGTATCCGTACCCGCAGCGTCCGGGCTACACGCCCTACCCGCAGCGTCCCGGTCCCGGTTACGCGCCCTACCCGCACACCCAGCCGCCGGGATACGGGCAGCAGCCGTTCGTGCCGCAGCAGCAGACGCCGCCGCAGTACGGCCGACCGCCGTACGCGGCGCAGCAGTACGGCGGCCAGCAGTACGCTCCGCGGGCATACGCTCCGCAGCAGCCGTGGCCGTACGCACCGCAGCCACAACAGCCGTCGCCGTACGCAGCGCAGCAGCCGCCGCAGCAGCCGGCGGTGCCGTCCCAGGCACAGCCGAGCCCCGCGGCCGAGCAGCCTCCGGCCGAGAGCTGAGTCGGGGCTGACGTCGGGGCTGACGCCCGACGCACACGCCCGGCTCATCCTCCGTACATCCCGGCATCGCCTGTGCGTCGGGCGTACCGGAACCATCTGCCACCCCTGTCGCGTTGTCCCAATATCCGCACACGGAGGTGCGGCGACGCCGACACAGCGTCAGGAGGCAGCGCCAGTGACCGATGGCATCTATCGGATGGCCGTGACCAGTGGACACGGCCACCAGGAGACTGTTGCCCTCGCCGAGCAGCAGCTCCGGCAGTGGCTGAAGGCGTTGCACTACGACGAGCCCGGCTCGGGCAACGGTCGTCGGCGCGTCGGACCGCAGGCCGTCCTGGACCAAGTGGCCCGGGGCAAGGCGGTCCAGGGGCGGCTCGCCCGATGGCGGCTGCGCGAGTTCACCGTGCAGGGCATCTGGCAGACCTCGCTCACCGTGGCGTCCGCCCGCGACGGCCGCACCTGGGTGCAGCTCGACGCGGAGCAACTGCCGGTCCGCGGCGAGGAGCCCGCCAAGGCCCCCGTTCCCGGACTGGCCCGCGGCCTGCTGGACGTCCTGGACGCCGTCGAGGGCGAGCAGACCGGCGCGGCCCGCGTCCACGCGCTGCCCGGCATCATCGAGAAGCAGGACGTCGACGAGATCCTCGACGAACTGTGCGACCCGGACCGGCGGTTGCCGATCGTGGTCGCCAGCACTCCCCTGCACACCGACTTCGAGGACTGGCTCAACGACACCGTCGACCCGCTGCTCCGCAGTTGCAGCGGTCTGGCCGTCCTCTACGCGCTGGCTCCCGGCGCCGAGCGCACCTTCAACGCCGCGCTGGAACACCACCGCGTGTACGGCGGCGCGGTCCGCACGTACCTCCCCGGCCTCGACCCGGCCTGGGCGCCCGAGGCGGCGCGGCACCGGGTGATGTCCCGGTCCACGATCGAGGAGAACCTGCGCCGGGCCTCCGGACTGCTGGCCTGGCTGCCGCGTCGGTTGGCCGTCCAGACCCCCCTGCCGGACCAGCTGGTCGGCCTGCCGCCGCTGCGCCCCGAGGGCCTGCCGGAGGCCGACGCGATCGTGCCCGGCGGGCTGCTGGTCGACCACGAGGAGGAGGAGCTCCACGAGCAACGCGCCCGCGCCGAGGAGCTCCAGGAGGTGCGCCGCTGGCTCCGCGCGGCGGAGGAGCGCGAGTCGCAGCTGGCCGCGGAGTACGACGAGCAGTACAGCGAACTGCGCGCGGCGCGGACGGAGCTGCGCTCCCTCTCCGGCCGCCCGGCCCGTCCGCAGGACTCCGAGCCCGGCACCTTCGCCGAACTGCTGGAGCGCTGGGACGAGTTCCAGCTGCTGGAGTACACCGGCGACCCCCGCCTGACCAAGGAGCTGGACGAGCAGACCGACCACCCCACCTGGGTCCGGATGACCTGGGACGCGCTGCTGGCCCTCCAGGACTACGCGGAGGCGGCCAAGGAGGGCGCGTCCGGCGGCGACTTCCGCAGCTGGTGCGAGAACACCCCGCCGGACTGCCACCCCTTCCCGCCCCGCAAGGTGATCCGCGGCGAGTCACGCACCGTCAGCACCAACGCGAAGTGGAAGCGCGAACGCCTGCTGCCGGTCCCGACGACGGTCGACCCGTCGGGCCGCGTCTTCATGGGCGCCCACCTGCGGATAGGCGGCGGTGGAACGGCGCCGCGCCTGCACTATCACGATGACTGCTCGAACACGGGCCGGGTCTATGTCGGATACATCGGCCTGCATCTGCACAACACACGCACGAACTGACGGAGGTTCACGGTCATGGCTCAGGTCCCTTCCTCGCTGATTGCCGCGAGCGGACTCATCGGCGGCTTTGCCGTCGCCCGCGCGACGAAGCGGAGGGAACTCGGCGGGGTCGCTCTCGCCGCGGCGGGCGGCGCAGCGGCTCTGCAGTGGCGCAAGTCCGCGGGCCCGCGCACGGCCGCCGCGCTCGGCGGCCTCTACGCGGCGGCGTTCGCCGGCTCCCACCCGCTGGCGAAGAAGATCGGCGCCTGGCCGTCCGTTCTGACGGTGGCCACGGGCATGGCGGCAGCGTCCTGGGCCCTGGCGGACCGGAAGTAGTCGACCAGAAGTCAGAAGCAGGGGGCGTGGCAACACCCCTGGGGCGCGGGGCTCTGCTGATCTGCGGCTCCGCCGCGTGGGCGCGACCAGCTGAGCCCGCGCTCCCGCAGGAAGTTTCACGATTCAGGGCGCGGGGAACTGCGCGACAAGCCACTCGGGGCAGATGGTCCTCAACGAACTGAGTCATCCGCATGGGGTGGTCTCTCGCGCAGTTCCCCGCGCCCCTGAATAGTGCAACTTCCCCGCCTGCGCAGCCTGAGACGGTGCAACTACCTCAGCTGCAGAAAGCTTCTAGAGGTTCACGCCTCGCGAAGCGAGCCACGCCGTGGGGTCGACTGGCTCGGCGCCGTCCGGGCGGATCTCGAGGTGGAGGTGGGGGCCGGTGGAGCTGGCCGTCGCGCCCACGCGACCCAGCGGCTGGCCCGCTGCAACCGAACCGCCGCCCGCGACCGTGATCGCGGAGAGGTGGCAGTACCAGATCTCCGTGCCGTCCGGCAGGGTCTGGACGACGCGGTAGCCGTAGCTGCCCGCCCAGCCTGCCTCGGTGATCGTGCCGGTGCCCATCGCGCGGACCGCCGTGCCCGCCGGGGCCGCGAGGTCGAGGCCGGCGTGCAGGTGGGCCCAGTAGGAGCCCACCGCGCCACGGCCTGTGTCGCTGTGGACCGCGGTGAGGGGGGCCACCAACGACTCCGCCAGGCGGGCGCGTTCGACCGCCTGCGCCTTCGCGGTGGCCGCGCTCGCGGCCTCCCTGCGGGCGGTGTTCTCGGCGGCGCGCTGCGGGACGGCCTGGGCGAGGATGCGGTCCGCAAGGGCCACACCGGCGTCCGAGCCGTGGCTGGCCGGAACCTGCTCGTCGTCCTGGAGCCGCATCGTGCCGGTGGGGCCACCGTGCTCGGAGTGGTCCGCCGCGAGGGCGGGACCGGCCAGCCCGATGACGCTGCTGGCACCGACCGCCATGGCCGCGAGGCCCAGTGCGGCACCGCGCTGGCGCGGCACCGTGGCCGTAGGCTCGGCGACGGTCTCGACCGGGTATGACGCCATGACTGGCGTGCTCCTTTCCGTCCCTTCGCCGACCGGGTTAGCTGACGGGTTCGGAGAGGGCGGTCTCCTACGGCTGTGAGGCCGATTCACCCCGGGGTACGTGGGTCCCCGGCTCCGTGAGGATTAGGCGATCCGCGCGACGGCCGCGCGTACTGTTATTGAAAGTTAATACTAAAGCCGTCTGAAACCAAGTACTTCCCGGGGTGCAGTTGGGACGGCAGCGCCTCCAGCTGAACCTTCGTCATCAAGTCGGTCATTTCGGACAAGTGCGCCGACGGAGCCCGCCAGCACCTTCTGGAGCAGGCTGTATGCCAGGATCGGCAACAGCACCGCCGGGTTGCCGGGCATCCTGGTGGCCGCGACGACCGCGCTCGCACTGCTGTTGTTCATGCCCGACGCGTACGTCAACGCGATGGCGTCCGCCCGCGGAACCCCGAGCCGGACCGCCAGCACCCACCCGATCAGGAACGAGCCCGCGCACATCGCCGCCGCCGCGACGACCACCAGCACCAGGAAGTCCGGATCAGGACGCTCGATCACCTGACGCAGCGCGCCGCAGGCGTTGGTGTAGCTGAGGGTCACCACGACCAGCAGGTTGACCGCCTTCACCGCCGGCAGCCAGCGCTCCCGCGCCGCGCCGGACGGCAGCAGGCGACCCGTCAGCAACCCTGCCGCGCACGGCAGCACGACCGCCAGGACGGCGAACGCGCTGCACGCGTGCTCGGCCACACGATGCAGGTCGGCCGCGTACGGACCGGAGGCCAGGAATCCGCCGAGGTGCAGACCGAGCGGGATGGTGAGCGGGCTCAGCATCGTGCTGCCCACGACCAGGCCGAGCGTGAGCGTCGCGTTGCCCTCGCTGCCCTGGGCGAAGACAGTGGCCCCGGCGGCGACCGGCATTGCCCCGACCAGGGCCAGCCCGACCAGCAGGCTCTGCGCCTCGCGCGGGTTGTGCCAGCCGTCGGCCGCGAGCGCGCCGACGCCGAGCAGCAGCGTCGGCAGCAGGGCGTTGGAGGCGATCCCGACCAGCAGCGCGCGGGGACGCCGCAGCAGCGAGGGCAGCGTCTCGGCACGGGCGGTGAGGCCGGCGTTGAAGACCATCAGCGCCAGCAGCCCGGCCTGGAGCGGGAAATCGGCCCCGCCGACATGCGCCAGGCCCACCCCGCGCAGCGCGATCCCCGGCCCCGGCCACACTGCCGCGAGGACGTAGGCGAGCAGCATGATCCAGAGCAGGCGTCGCTGTACGGCGGCGAGGAGGGTGGAGAGCGGACGCATGAGGGGCACCGCCTTTCGTGCTTGTGGCGGCATCAGATCAGGTTCGCATCCGCACTGTCCCGCTGAGCTGGGGCGATTCATGACATCGAGTGGATTCCGTCATGATCGGGAAGCGGGATAGAGCCAGTCGACAAGTCGATTCGCGACGTCGTCGGAGGAGAGGGTGCGTGCGTTGGCGAACGATCCGTCCTGGGTCGTGGCGCGGACGCTGCCGTTCGGGTTGAGCACCACCAGGGCCGGGATACCGCTCTTCCTGAGGTCGATCCAGCGGGCCACGAGGGCGGTGTTGTGGTCGAAGTGCCCGACGTCGACGGTGACGAGGTGGTAGTCGCGCGACAGGACCAGCCACGCCCCGGCACTGAGCGAACGCTGCGCCAGCACCTGACAGTCGGCGCACCAGCCGGCGCCGAACTCGACGATGACGGGCCGCCCGTCCCTCCGGGAGGCCGCCTGCGCGGCGGCGAGCTCGGCCGTGGCGTCGGCGGCGGGGTTGTACCCCGTCGGCACGGGCGCGGGCGAGACGCTCGGCAGGGCGACGAACGGCGTCGCGTAGTGCGGGCCTGGCGCCCGACCGGAGACCTGCACACAGGCGGCGAGCAGCGCGAGCGGCAGGAGGCCGAGGAGCAACGCACGGAGTGAACGCACGTCACCCAGTGCAACACCGCGACGCGGAACGGCCCGGCTTCGACGCGCCGTTCGCCTAGTTCATGGACAGGTAGGCGAGACTTCCCGCGCCCGCGACGAAGCAGTAGATCGCGAACGGGGTCAGCGTCTTCGTCTCGAAGTACTTGGTCAGGAACCGCACCGCGACGTAGCTCGCGACGAACGCGCAGACCCCGCCGACAAGGAGCTGGCCGTGGATGCCGTTGCCCGCGGAGCCCAGCAGTGACGGCACCTTCAGCAGCGCCGCACCGCCGATCACCGGCGTGGCGAGGAGGAAGGCGAACCGGGCCGAGTCCTCGTGGCGGAGGCCCTTGAAGATGCCTGCGCTCATGGTGACGCCGGAGCGGGAGATGCCGGGGAGCAGGGCGAGGATCTGCGCCGCGCCCACGATGATCGCGCTGGACCAGCCGAGCTTGACGATGCGTCGGTCGGAGAGGATGTCCGGGTGCAGGTGCTCGTCGCCGGGCATCAGCGCCGCGTCGTTGGCGCGGCGTCGGCCCGTGCCGCCGCGCTTGAGGCGCTCGGCGCCGAAGAGGACCAACCCGTTCAGCATGAGGAAGAGGGCGGCCACGGTCGGTTTGCCGAGGATCTCGCGGAAGACCTTGTCCAGGGCGATGCCCGCGACGCCGACCGGGATGGTCGCCACGATCAGCAGCCAGGCCAGTTTCTGGTTGACCGTCTCGATCCGGCGCTCCTTGACGGAGCTGAACAGCCCCTGCAGGATCCGTGCCCAGTCCCGCCAGAAGAAGACGACCAGCGCCAGCGCGGTCGCGACGTGCAGCGCCACCAGAACGTTGAGGTAGGTGGACCCGGGCGCCGAGACGTTGAGGTCGTTCGAGTAGGGCGGTCCCAGCAGCGCGGGCACCAGAAGGCTGTGTCCGAGGCTGGAGACCGGGAACAGCTCGGAGACGCCCTGGAGCAGGCCGACGCCGATCGCTTCGGGATAGGTGAACACGGACGACATGACGACCCTGGGCTGCTGGGAGGGATAGGGGCAGCCCGAAAGTACTACAGAGATGTAGACGGAAAGGGCGGATATGACGGCTGTTCATCGACGCGATGGTCGAAGTTCACCGTCAATCCGCCCCAAGGTTCTCCTGAGCTTCAGGCGGCGTCACGCCGCGGTGCTGAGCTCCTCGACGCGCGGCACCGAGCCGGTGACCACCGTCGACGCGACCGGGGCCGCGTTGTCCGCGGCCTTCGGCAGGACCCGGCGCAGACGCACCGCCGCGACCGTGACGCCGAGGCAGCAGAGCGCCAGCGTGGCCAGGTAGACCGTCGACAGTCCGGCGCCGACCAGCAGCACGCCGACGGCCGGGCCGATCGCGATGGCGACCTGCTTCACCAGCGAGAACGCGGCGTTGTAGGTGCCGAGCAGTCGCGCCGGAGCAAGGTCGGCCACGATCGGGCCGAGCGTCGGGGCCAGCAGGGCCTCACCCGCGCCGAAGAGGACGTAGGTCATCATCATCGAGCCGACCGCCAGGCCGGACCCGCCGTGGAAGAGGCCCGCGATGCCCGCGAAGACCCACGCCGCGAGCCAGACCAGGCCGGTCGCCGCGATCGCGGTCGTCCGACGGCGACGCGAGGTCATCCGGACCACGAACATCTGCAGCACCACGATGGCGAAGGTGTTCGCCCCGAGGCCGAAGCCCAGCGCGGACGGGGAGATCCCCACCGTGCCCGTCGCGTAGGCGGCGACGCCGCTCTCGAACTGGCCGTAGCAGGCGAAGAAGATCAGCCCGGCGAGGACGCAGAGCTTCACCATCGCCCGGTCGCCCAGCAGCGTGCGGAAGTCGGACTTCCCCTTCACGCCCTTCGCGGCGTCCGCGACCGCCGAAGCGGCCTCCACAACCGGAGCGGGCAGCTTGACCGTGCCGGTCACCGCGGCCAGCACCAGGAACATCAGCGCCTCGATGCCGAACAGCAGCGTCAGGCTGGCAGGACGCGACACGTCGACGATCTGGCCGCCGATCATCGCCCCGATGCCCATGCCCAGGTTCACCAGGGTGAACTGCAGCGCGAAAGCGTGCGCGCGGGTCGCCCGGGTCGAGCAGCGGACCACCATGGTCGCCAGCGCGGGCTGGCAGGTGGTGACGCCGGCCCCGAAGAGGAACGCGGCGACCAGGATCGTCCACTGCGTCGTCGCCAGCCCGAAGGACAGCGCGCCGAGGGCGGTCAGCACCGCGCCTGCGACCAGCACGGGACGCGGCCCGTACCGGTCGATGCCGCGCCCGCCCACCGGCAGCACGGCCAGCGCGGCCGCGGCGAACAGCGTGAAGACCAGCCACGCGGTCATCGAACCGAGACCGCGCACCTGCTCCACGTACACGAACATGTACGGCAGCGTGAACCCGCTGCCGAACGCGCTGAGCGCGTTCCCCACCTGGACGCGGCGCAGTGCCCCCTGCATCGTCGTCGTCTCCCCAGCCATCGCCTTCGCCATCACGCGCACCGCCTTCCCGCTTCCCGCGGTCACCACGGTCGTCTGCCGCCGTGGTCCGTCGTCCCTCTTACGTTTCGATCGAAAGAGTACACTACTAAAGTCTTCCGAGCGAAACTTTTAATCCCGGTAGGCTTGAGCATGAGATACTGACGGGTATGACCGAGTCGTCCCAGGAGCCACCCGAAGAGCTCGCGATCAGTGAGCAGGTGGCCGTCTACCAGCGCGAGTTCCCGAACGTGGACCCGCAGGTCGAGACCATCGTCTCGACGCTCAACCGGCTGACCAGGCGGATGTCCGTCGCCTACGGCCGACACCTCAACGACCTGGGGATCTCCTCCGCCGATTGGGAGGTGCTGAAGGCCCTCATCGTCGCGGGCGCGCCGTACCGGCTGGGGCCGGGCGAGCTGGCCAAGCGGATCGGGCTGACCCCGGCGGCGATGACCCACCGGGTCGACCGGATGGCGGCGGCCGGACTGGTCACCCGCAGCCGGGACGAGAGCAATCGCGTGCGCGTGAACATCGAGCTGACCGAGCTCGGCCGCGAGAAGTGGCTGGACTCGATGCGGATGGCAGCGGTCTTCGAGGAGAGCCTGCTGCAGGATGCCGCACCGGAGGAACGCGCGGAGCTGGCCGGCGCGCTGGGGCGGATGCTCCGCCGCGTGGAGGAGGACCAGCCCGACGGCGTCGGGCGGGTCGAGGATCTGGAAGAGAGCTGAACTCTGCGCTGCCGCAGGTAGTTGCACCATCAGGGGCGCGCGGAACTGCGCGAGCAACCACCCGATGCGGATGGCCCTGCCCGTTCAGCGACTCACCACGCAGGGTGGCTTGTCGCGCAGTTCCCCGCGCCCCGCGCCCCTGTCGGCTCAGCCGAGGCCGTTGGACTTCAGCCACGCCTGCGCAGCGGCGAGCGGGTCCTGGCCGCCGCCGTTGACCGCCGCGTCGAGGGTCATCAGGGACGCGGTCGTCAGCTTGGCCTGGACCGCGTCGACCGCGGCGGCCGCGCCCGCCGGGAGGGACTTCGCGGCGAGCGGGATCACGTTCTGGAAGCCGAACAGGTGCTGGTCGTCGACCAGGGTGGTCCAGCCGTTCTTCTGGATCGACGAGTCCGTGGTGAAGATGTCCGCGACCTGGACGTCGTTGTTCTTCAACGCCGCCTCGGTGAGCGAGCTGCCCGCGTCCAGGGCCTTGAAGCTCTTGAACTTCAGGCCGTAGACCGACTGCAGGCCGACCAGGCCCTGCTGCCGGGTCTGGAACTCCGGCGAACCGCCGATCGCGAGGCCGCCGGCGATCGACTTCAGCGAGCTGATGGTCGAGGTCGCCGTGAGGTTGTACTGCTTGGCCGTCGCCCCGTTGACCGTGAGCGAGTCCTTGTCCTCGGCCGGCGACGCGGTCAGCAGCTGCAGGTTGGAGGCGAGCTTCGCGGACGCCTGAGTGTCCGTGTCGGCCTCGGTCTTCGGCGCGGCGGTGCTGTCCAGGTACGAGAGGAGAGCGCCGTTGTACTCCGGCATCAGCGTGATCTGGCCGCTCTTGACCAGGCCGTAGGAGATCTCCCGGCTGCCGATGTTCGGGTGGTACGAGACCTTGAAGCCCTTGGCCGCGAGCGCCGCGCCGTACAGGTCTGCGAGGATCGTGCTCTCCGCGAAGTTGTTGCTGCCGATCACGATCGTGCCGCCCGACGCGGCGGACGACGGAGCCAGCGGGTTGCTGCTGCCGGAGCTGCTGCTCGACGAGCCGCACGCGGAGAGGGCGACGGCGGCGGCCACGGCGACCAGCGCGGCGGCCGTCCGGGCGCGGCCCCGACCCGCCTGGCTGACGTGGGCGGAGGAGTCGGTGGAGAAGGCGGTTGAGTTCACGGTTCCAATCCAGCATCTGAGACGCGTTCGCTGACGCGCGTGACGTATTCGCTGTCGGTCGGGCTGTTCTCTCGTCTTCCTCTTCCTCGGGATCCCGGGATCCTCTGGATCCCGACATTCTCACGATTGATCAAATCCACCGCTGACGAGTCGAGTCAACGTCCCGCGGGTCACAATGTGCGCCGACGACCGACCGATCCTGATCCATCCCAGGACAAAATCGGAAGGTCACGACGGGATTTGTCGTGAGATGTTCACAACGGCCTCTGACAAACCTCGGGGGAACCCGGTAGTCTCGCCGCGCGGTCGCGGGTTCGGGGGGCGGACTCAGGTTCGATCCCGGTCGTCGCACCATCAACTAAGTTGTCTCGCAGGGAACTAGGAGTTCCTGTTGTCTTCCCTGGACACCTTGGCCGACCGGCTCGGACGGCGCCTGACCCGGCTGCCGCTCCGACGGAAGCTGAACGTGCTGATCGCGGTTCCGCTCGCGCTGATCTGCCTGCTGATCTCCGTCTACGCATACGGCGAGGTGGCCCAGGCCACGGGCGCGTGGCGGCAGGCGCACCAACTGCGGGCCGGACTTCAGGTCGCGGAACTGGTCAACGACCTGCAGCGGGAGCAGGGACAGGCGCTGCTCTACTTCGAGAGCTACTTCGACCAGCCCTACGCCAAGAGCCGCGTCCGGCCCGACGAATCCGCCTATCTGGCCGCCCAGCGCGCCACCGACGCCCAGGTCGGGAAGGTCCGTCAGTCCTTCGGCCACTTCATCCCCGACGCCGAGTCGGACGCGCTGGACAACATGTCTGTCCTGTCGACGCCGCGCACCGCCATCGCCGACGGAAAGCTGCCGCCGAGCGACATCGACTCCGCCTACGGGCCGCTGAGCGAGGCACTGATCGACGGCCTCGGGCTGAGCGCGCCGCAGCAGACGGCGGAGGCATCCGGGCTGGAGCAGCAGCTGGACGCGCTGCTGCGTACCGAGGTCGCGCACGCGTCCTTCGAGACGGCGGTGCTCTCCGCGGAGACCGGCGACGCCAACGCCATGCTGGAATTCGACAACGCCGTGGGCTCGCTCCAGCTCTACCAGTTCGAGCTGCAGCGCTACACCGCGATCGCGCCCGCCGCCGATGCCGGACGGCTCGCCGAGATCGGCTTCAACCAGTACCAGGTGCAGCTGACCGACGCGCTGCAGGGGCTGGCGCTCAGCACCACCGAGCTGATCATCCCGACCGACGACGTGAAGCGGCGTCAGATTGCGCACCAGTCGGCGCTCGACCTGCAGCCCGCGGTCGACAGCGAGTCCACGGTCCGGCTGGCCATCGCGCAGGAGCTGATCACCGGGATCGCCGACCAGTCCAACGCCGCGTCGGTCCAGTCCTGGTGGCGGGCCGGGATCCTGCTCGGGGCGGCCGCGGTGCTGCTCCTGCTCTGGGTGGCCGTGCTGGCGTTGATCCGGCGGTCGATCCTGCGGCCGCTGCGGCGGGTGACCCAGGCCGCGCGCCGCGTCTCCGAGCTGTCCGCGGCCGAGCTCGCGCGCGTCGCCGACGAGGACACTCCCGTCGGCGTCGACGGTCCGCCGCGCCTGGAGGACCTGCCGATCCTGGCGGAGGACGAGATCGGCGAGCTGGCCAAGGCGTTCAACCAGGTCCAGCGCACCGCAGGCGACCTGCTGGAACGTCAGGCGATGAGCCGCCACAACATCGCCGAGATGTTCGGCAACATCGGCCGCCGCGTGGCCAACCTGACTGGGCGTCAGCTGGCCCTGATCGACTCGGTCGAGCGCGGCGAGACCGATCCCGAACTGCTGGACCAGCTCTACCGGATCGACCACATCGCCGTCCGGCTCCAGCGCAACGCGGACTCGCTGATGCTGCTGGCCGGGATCCGCGACACCGAGCTGGACGGCCGTCCGGCCGAGCTGACCCATGTGGTGCGTGCCTCGCTCGGCCAGATCGAGGGCTTCGAGCGGGTCCGGCTGTCCGCTGACGTGGACGCCACCGTCGCCCCCGACGTGGTCAACGACCTGGTGCTGATGCTGGCCGAACTCCTGGAGAACGCGGTCTCGTTCTCGCCCGCGCACAGCGAGGTCCAGGTGACGGTCCGGGAGCAGGCCGGGCAGGCGGTGCTGGAGATCGTCGACCACGGTCTGGGCATGAGCTCGGAGCGGCTGGCGGAGGAGAACGCGCGGCTGGTCCGCCGCGAACGGCTGGACCTGGCGCCCACCCGGGTGCTCGGCCTCTTCGTGGTCGGCGCACTGGCACGGCGCTGGGGCATCCAGGTCACCCTCACCCGCACCCCCGGGGGCGGCGTCACCAGCCGGGTCGCCATCCCGGCAGACTGGGTCTCACCGTCGCTGCCGCGCTCGGGCCGCAGCTGGTCGCCGTCGGCTCCGGCGGCGGTTCCGGCGGCTGCTTCGGCGGCTGCTTCGGCCACGCCTGCTGCTCGTGCGGTGTCCGCCACGCCCGTGCGCGCGGCGCTGCCGACGCGGTCGCCGGGGGCGACGAGCGGACCGCGTGAGCCGGAGTTCGAGACCGGCGCCGACTTCTTCACCCCACGCGGTGCCGGTTCAGGGTCGCGGTCCGGGTCCGGGTCCGACGAGCCGGTGCACCGGGGCCGTGGCGAGCGGGAGGCGGGGGCCGAGGTGGCCACCGACTCCGGTCTGCCGCGGCGTCGCCCCGCCGCTCCGGCCGGGGACGCGGTGTCGCGCCCCGTCGTCGACACCCGGCCGACGGCGACAGCGACGCCTCCGGACGCGGCGTCCGCCGACTCCCGGCCCGGCGGGCTGAAGCGCCGGGTGCGCGGCGCGACGCTGCGGGAGAACCTCGTCGGCGCCGAGCGGATCGCCACCCGTCCGCCCGATCCGGACGAAGTCCGCTCCTCGCTCGAGGAGTTCGAAGACGCCGTCAGTCGGGCCGAGCGCGACAGCGCGACGCCCACCACGCTGGCGTCCGCCGTGGCGTCCCTGCGCCAGCGCTCCACCAGCAATCCCAAGGAAACGGAAGGAGTGGGACAGTGACCACCGAGCCCACCGTGCAGGACCTGCAGAGTGCCGCGGCGGACTTCACCTGGCTGCTGCGCCGCTTCGCCACCGACACCGCCGGGGTCGTGGACGCGATCGCGGTCTCCTCGGACGGCCTGCTCATCGCCGTCTCCCGACTGCGTGACCACGCCGACTCGGAGCGGCTGGCCGCGATCGTCTCCGGCATCACCAGCCTGGCGGCCGGAGCCTCCGGCAACTACGGCCTGGGCGGCCTCAACAAGGTCATCATCGACCTGGAGGGCGGCCACCTGCTGGTCTGCGCCATCGGCAGCGGCTGTGTGCTGGGCGTGGTGGCCTCCAAGGAGGCCAAACTCGGCAACATCGCCTACGAGATGACGCTCTTCGCCAACCGGTCCGGAGCCGCGCTCAGCCCGCAGCTGATCATGGAACTCAAGAACGGCGTGGGCGCGTGAACGCGAGCGACACGGGCAGCGACGCGCTGACGCGTCCACTGCGCCCGTACGTGATGCCGGAGTCGGACGACGACCCTCCGAGACCCGGCTCCGCCGCGACCACGGCGGAGCCTCCGCGACGCAGCCTGTCCGTGCGCCCGTTCCTGGTCACTGCCGGGCGGGTCAGCGACGACACCTACCTCCCGCTGGAGACGCAGGTCGTCGCGACGCCGGAAGGCCTGGCCGACCTGCCCACCCTGACGTTCGAACAGCACGACATCATCGCCGCCTGCCAGGATCCGCTGTCGCTCGCGGAGCTCGCGGCCCGACTCCACCTGCACCTCAACGTGGTCCGGGTGGTCGCAGGGGACCTGCGCTCCGCGAACCACCTGACCGTCCACGCACCCCAGGTCGGCACCGCCAACGATCTCTCCGTCCTCCGCCGGGTGATCGATGGTCTGCGCGCCGTCCCCGACTCACGAGGCTTCAAGCGTGACAACAACAGTCCTGCCTAACCCCTCCGCGTCCGGCGCGCACCGCCCTCCGCTGCCGGTCAAAATGGTGATCGCGGGCGGCTTCGGCGTGGGCAAGACCACGACCGTGGCCTCCATCTCGGAGATCGAGCCGCTGACGACCGAGGCGTCCATCACCGAGGTCGCCGCCGGCGTCGACGACCTGACGCACACTCCGCACAAGACCACCACCACGGTGGCGATGGACTTCGGCTGCATCACCCTCGACCCGACGCTGAAGCTCTACCTCTTCGGCACGCCCGGCCAGGACCGCTTCGGTTTCATGTGGGACGACCTGGTCGCGGGCGCGCTGGGCGGGCTGGTCATCGTGGACACGCGCCGACTGGACGACTGCTTCGCCGCCGTGGACTACTTCGAGAACAAGGGCCTGCCGTTCGCGGTCGGGATCAACGTCTTCGACGGCAACCTCGACCACGACCTCGACGAGGTCCGCTGGGCGCTGGACATTCCGGACTCGGTCCCGCTGGTCCTCTTCGACGCGCGGGAACGCGGCAGCGTGCGGGACGCGTTGCTGGTGGTTCTGGAACTGGCGCTGGAGCGGGCAGAGAGCTGAGTTCCAAGGGACGTTGCAACTTCTTCAGGGGCGCGGGGAACTGCGCGACAAGCCACCCACGCAGCCGGCAGGCCGAACGAACAGGGCCATCCGCACAGGGTCGTTGATCGCACAGTTCCCCGCGCCCCTCGGGTGATCGTCAGCGGGAACGGCGGACGCCCGGGGAGACCAGCACCCTGCCCAGCGCCCAGAACAGGCCCAGCGTGACCAGCGCCAGCCCCGCGACCAGGATCGCGCCGCCGACCACCTTCTCGTAGCGCAACTGGGAGAGCCCGTCGACGATGTAGCGGCCCAGGCCGCCGAAGGAGACGTACGCCGCGATCGTCGCCGTCGAGACGATCTGGATCGCCGCCGAGCGGATCCCGCTCAGGATCAGGGGCAGCGCCACGGGAAGTTCCACCTGCCACAGCACGCGGGACCGGGACATCCCCATGCCCTTCGCCGCGTCGACGAGTGACGGGTCGACACCCCGCATCGCCTCGTACGTGGTGACCAGGATCGGCGGGACCGCCAGGGCCACCAGCGGGACCATGACCGGGATGAGGCCGAGGCCCATCAGGAGGGTGAGCAGCACCAGCAGGCCGAAGCTGGGCAGCGCCCGCGCCGCGGTCGCCAGCGCGGCGAGCGCGTTGCCGCCACGGCCGGTGTGGCCGGTGACCAGGCCGACCGGGAGGGCGATCAGCATCGCGATCGCCAGGGCCAGCAGCGAGTACTCGACGTGCTCGGCGAGTCGCGTCGGGATGCCGTCCGGGCCGGTCCAGCGGGACGGGTCGTCGAAGAACTGCTGGGCGAAGCCGAAGATGTTCACGCGGAGGCTGCCTTCCTCGCCCAGGGCGTGAGGATCCGTCGGGCCAGCACCAACAGGCCGTCCAGCACGACGCCGAGGACCGCGATGGTCAGCACCGCGTCCCAGGCGAGCAGCGGGCGGTGGTAGTTCAGGGCGTCGGAGAGCAGGTTGCCGAGCGCGCCCTCGTTGCCGATCAGCATGCCGACGCTGACCAGGCTGACGCTGGAGACCGTGGCGACCCGGAGGCCGGCGATGATGGCCGGGACCGCGATCGGCAGTTCCACCTGCAGGTAGCGGCGCAGCGTGCCGAAGCCCATGGCCGTGGCGGCGGCGCGGGTGTCCTCGGAGACCGAGCGCATGCCGTCGACGATGGCCGGGACCAGCACCACCAACGTGTAGACGGTGAGCGGGATCTCGACGGTGAGGCTGGTCTCACCGGTGTAGTCGATGAGGAAGACGAAGAAGGCCAGCGAGGGGATCGCGTAGAAGATCGTGGTGACGCCCAGCACCGGAGGGTAGAACCAGCGGAACCGGGCGCAGAGCATGCCCAGCGGCAGCGCCAGCGCGAGGCCGATCAGGACCGGGACCAGGGTGAGCTGCAGTTGCCAGAGGATCAGCCCCCACCAGGTGTTCTGCAGGTCACTGGGGACCTCGAAGAACCGTTGGAGGAAGTTCACCGCCGCCCACCCTTGTCCGCCGTGACCATGGACACGGCCCGCTCGGCGTGCGCCGCGCGGATCGCCTCGGCGATGGTCTCCTGCGCGGCCACGCCGGCCGCCCGGCCCTCGTCGTCGACGGCCACGGCCCACCCCGTCGGCGACAGCACGGCGGAGTCGAGCGCGGCGCGGAGCGAGTCGTGGCCGAGGCGGAACGCGTGGCCGTACGGCAGCAGTCGGGCGTGGGCACCGGCGTCGGCGTCGGCACCGGCACCGGCACCGGCACCGGCACCGGCGTCCGTGCCCGCGGCCAGGTCGGCAGCACGGGCCCAGCCGAGCGGGCGGCCCTCCCTGTCGGTGACCAGCAGGTACGGGGTCTGCGGCACGGTCCGGGCGCGGACCTGCTCCGGCGTGGCGTCCTCGGCGACGATCGGTTCGGAGGTGAGCTCCAGGCCGGACGTGTCGAAGAAGGAGAGATGACGGATGCCGCGGTCGGCGCCGAGGAAGTCCTCGACGAACTCGTCCGCGGGCGCGGAGAGCAGCTCGTTCGGCGGCGCGTACTGGGCCAGGTGCCCGCCCTCGCGCAGCACCGCGACCATGTCGCCCAACTTGATGGCCTCGTCGATGTCGTGGGTGACGAAGACGATGGTCTTGCCCAGGTCCGCCTGGATCCGCAGCAGTTCGTCCTGGAGGCCCTTGCGGACGATCGGGTCGACGGCCGAGAACGGCTCGTCCATCAGCAGCACCGGCGGGTCCGCCGCCAACGCGCGGGCCACGCCGACGCGTTGCTGCTGGCCGCCGGAGAGCTGGTACGGGTAGCGCTTGGCCAGCGACTGGTCCAGCCCGACCCGTTCCATCAGCTCCAACGCACGGCTGCGGCTGCGCTGCCGGTCCCAGCCGAGCAGGCGCGGAACGGTCCCGATGTTCTCGACGATGGTGCGGTGCGGAAAGAGGCCAGCGTGCTGGATCACGTAACCCATGGACCGGCGCAGCGCGTTGACGGGCCGCTCGCGGATGTCCTGACCGTCCAGCAGGATCCTGCCGTCGGTCGGCTCGATCATGCGGTTGATCATGCGGAGCGTGGTCGTCTTGCCACAGCCGGAGGGCCCCACCAGCACCGTGATCGATCCGTCGGGGATCTCCAGGGTCAACCGGTCGACCGCGGTGGTCCCGTCCGGGTAGCGCTTGCTGACGGCGTCGATCTCTATCACGAGTGCGTGCGCCCTTCGGGCTTTGTACCTCTCGACTCCCCCGCCCCGCAGGTCTCTCCCGGGTGTTGACGGGACAACGACCACTCATCTTTCAGTGGCCCTCGGAAGGCGTCAACGATCGGCTGCCGGGCGTGCCGCGACAAAACGCCCTTATCCAACCGTTTCTGCACCCCCGATGTGACCCTCGCCGCATCGGAGCGGTCCGTAGCTGTGGCAGAGTCGCCGTCTACCCGAAAACGACAAGAAAACGACAGGAACTGAGCGTGACCGAGATGCGGACCGAGGGCCAGGACGAGTCCGACACCCTGAACGGGGCCGTCGCGGTCGGTGGCCGTTCGGGAAGGCGACACGGTCGTGGGAGGGGCGGGGGCAAGGACGGCGGCAAGGGCCGTGACAAGGGCCCCGGCACGCTGGGCCGCCTGGTCCGTCGCGGGCCGCGCAGCAGGAACCTGCGGATCGCCGGGGCCGTCGGGCTGTCGCTGGCCCTGATCGGCGGCGTGGGCGCGGTGTGGGCCTACCAGACGCTCAACGGCAACATCAGCTCCTCGGACCTGTTCTCCGGCACCGGCAGCGGCGGCGCGGAGAAGGTCGACGCGTTCGGGCGCAGCCCGATCAACATCCTGCTGATCGGCTCGGACGAGCGCAGCAGCTCCGCCGACTGCAGTCTGGGCGGCGACTGCAACTCCCCCGGCGCCCGCGCCGACGTGGAGATGGTGCTGCACGTCTCCGCGGACCGCAGCAACGCGACCGTGATGAGCGTCCCGCGCGACCTGGAGACGACCGTCCCGCAGTGCAAGGCGGCCCCGAACCAGCCGAGTGAGCCCGCCCACACCGACATGATCAACAGCGCCCTGAACTGGGGCCCCGGCTGCAGCGTGGCCGCCGTGCAGCAACTGACCGGCATCCATGTGGACCACTTCATGAAGGTCGACTTCGGCGGCGTGGTGAACATGTCCGACGCCATCGGCGGCGTCCAGGTCTGCGTCGACAAGAACGTCTACGACCCCTACTCCCACCTCAAGCTCTCCGCCGGAACGCACACGCTCAAGGGCGTGGCCGCGCTGGAGTTCGTCCGCACCCGCCACGGCTTCGGCGACGGCAGCGACCTGGGCCGCACCTACGCGCAGCACCTGTTCCTGTCGCAGATGGTCAACAAGCTCAAGGACGCCGGGACGCTGACCAACGTCGGCGCCATGTGGAACCTGGCCAACGCCGCGACCAAGGCGCTGACCGTCGACAACGGGCTCGGCAGCATCACCAGCCTGCTCGGGCTGGGCGACGAGCTGAACAAGGTCCCGACCGGCAACATCACCTTCGCCACCATGCAGACGATGGCCGACCCGACGGACAACTCACGGGTCGTCATCGCGCCCGGCGCGCAGGACATGTTCAACGCCATCGCCAACGACGAGTCGCTCAGCGCGGTCGGTACGAAGGGCGGCGGACAGGGCGGCGGGCAGGGCGGCGGGAAGCCGAGCGCGTCTCCGACGCCGACCCCTGCGGCCGCCGTGGACAAGAGCGCGGTCGCGGTCAAGGTCGAGAACGGCACCAGCGTCACCGGACGGGCCGGTGCGGTTGCCCAGACCCTGCTCGACGACGGCTACAGCCAGCAGACGACGGCCCTGACCGGCCCGCCCGCCACGACCACGACGCTGCGCTACCCGGCCGGTCGCAGCGCCCAGGCGCAGGCGGTCGCGAAGTCGCTCGGCCTGCCGGCGGGCGCGGTCAAGCAGGACAGCGCGGTCGGTTCGATCGTGCTGCTGATCGGCGCGGACTGGCCCTCCGGCACGACCTTCCCGGCGGGCAGCGGCGGAGCGCCCGCGCCCGCCGACACCAAGTCGGCGCTCGACAACGCCCATGCGCAGACCGCCGCCCAGCGCGACGGCTGCGCCCAGGTCAGCACCTTCGCCACGGTCAGCCTCCCCGGCTACGGCGCGATGACCCCGACCCGCGCGTACGCGCTCAGCCCGACCGTGCCGAACTCGGCACCCTGACGGCAGACGGTTAACATGCAGGCGTGACAGCGCGGAAGGGACCCAGGGAACTCGACGTGCTGGGCACGATCGCGCTCGGCGGCGGGATCGGCAGCATCGCCCGGTACGGCCTGAGCCGTGCGATGCCGACCCCTGCGGGGGGCTTTCCGTGGGCGACGTTCCTGACCAACGTGATCGGCTGCGCGGTGCTGGGCGCGCTGATGTACCTGGTCCTGGAGGTCTGGCCGCCGTCCCGCTACCGCCGGCCGTTTCTCGGCGTCGGCATCTGCGGCGGCTTCACCACCTTCTCGACGGCCATGGTCGAGAGCCGTGGCCTGCTGGCGGGCGGCCACGTGCCGACCGCCTTCGCGTACCTGGCCGCAAGCCTCTTCGCCGGACTCGCTGCGGTCGCGGCGGGCATGGCGCTGGCCCAGTTGTCCAGCCGTGCGCTGCCCCGTCGCGGACCTGCGGATCCCGCGTCGGAGCCAGTGCCGGTGCCGACACCGACGGACGGACGGCAGCCATGACAGAACCAGTGAGCGCCACCGGACACACCACGGGGCATCTGCGCCTGACGGTCCATCTGCGCGAGGACGCGCAGTGGCGCCACCGCCCGGCCGCCACCGAGATCGTGCACCGCGCCCACGTCGCGGGCCTCGCCGGCGCCAGCGTCTTCCGCGGCGTCGAGGGCTTCGGCCACGGCGGGCGCGTCCACACGGCTCGCCTGCTGGACCTGGCGGGCGACCTGCCGCTCGTGATCCTGATCGTCGACGAGGAGCGGAAGGTGCGGGCCTTCGTCCCCTCTGTCCAGGAGGTCCTGGGCGCGGGGAACGGGCTGATCACGCTGGAGCGCGTCGAGGTCGTTGACGACGCGGCCGTCCCGGCTACCCCGACCGACGCGGCCGGCCCGGTCGGCCCGGACGACGGGACGGGGAGCGAAGGCTGATGGCGGTCCTGCTCGTCTTCGTCGGCGGCATGCTGGGCGCGCCCCTGCGCTACCTGACCGACCGCGCGGTCCAATCCCGCCACGACAGCGTCTTCCCGTGGGGGACGTTCGCGGTGAACGTCGTGGGCTCCCTCGTCCTCGGCGGGATCGCCTCCGGCGTGGCCCACCACGGCTGGTCCCCGGACATCTCCCTCTTCGCCGGCACGGGCATCTGCGGCGGCCTGACGACGTTCTCCACCTTCGGCTACGAGACCTGGCGGCTGCTTACGGCAGGCTCGCGGGCGGAGGCCGCGCTGAACGCCTGCGGCTCGCTGGCGGCGGGACTCGCCTCAGCGGCGGCGGGCTTCGCCCTCATCTCGGTGCTCTAGTCGGCGCGCAAGGGCCGACCTAACGGGTCCGCTTGCGGCGCTGGAGCAGCACCGGGAGGAACGAGACGACGACCACCAGGGCGACCAGCGGGAGCAGGTAGTTGTCCACGCCCGGGATCGCCGCGCCGAGCCAGTACCCCAACAGCACCAGGCTCTGCGACCACAAGATCCCCGCGACCAGCTGCCACAGCGTGTACGTCTTCACCGGGACCTCGAGGACCCCGGCCACCGGGCCGAGGACCGTGCGGACCATCGGGATGAACCTGCCGATGAGGATCGCCTTGCGCTGCCCGTAGCGGGCGAGAAGCTCCTCGCCCCGCGTCACGACCTCCTTGAGGCGGACGGAGTGCGACCGCGCCAGCATCGCGCGTCCGCCGCGGCGGCCGATGTAGTAGCCGACCTGCGCGCCCACGCAGGTGCCGACCGCCGCGCAGACCATCACCTGCCACAACGAGAGACCGCTCCCGCCGTGCGCGGCCCCCGTCGCGCACAGGACTCCCGCAGGAAACAGCAAGGTGTCGCCCGGCAGGAAGAAGCCCACGATGAGCAGGCCGGATTCAGCGAAGGTCACGACCAGCACGGCGAGCGCACCGAACGCGGACAGCAGTGAGGACCCGTTCATCGGGTTCACCGCTGCGAGCAGGTTCGTCAACACTTCTGAACCGTAGCCCGAACGGCGGCAGGGTTCATCAGCCCATGGTGCTGATCTGGTCCGTCCGGGTCTCCTCCCGAGGGTGGAGACACCCCGGTCGGGTATAGCTGCGGCCCGGGAAAGCAGCCGTTCGAGTTATCCACAGGGCTGGAAATCGTTTTGTGGATATCTCCACTCGACCCGTTCAGCCGAGCCGGGAAGTGGTTGTCGACCCAAGCCGTCCCCGCGCCATCCACCGGCCCAACCGTCCACTGCCCGCGCATGGCTCCAGAATCACCCAACTCTGGTTTCTTTCAGGCGAACTGACGATCCATCATGCAATCTTGGCTGCGAACGAGGACAAGCTTGCCCGGCAGTGCTCCCTCCTCCGGACGCGCCCGTAATCCCGTTTTCCCCAGGAACCGGCGCCACCGCGACAGCCTGTGGATCACCGGCCGTCGCGGCGGCTCCGCCGCAGCCGCTACAGCCGTTCCGGTGCCTCGGTGCCCAGCAGACCCATGCCCTGTGCCAGGGTCCGATGGCAGGACCGATCGGGCGCGCCCACACTGATCACATGCACGAACTTCCGCTCGTTGCCGCGACGCAGCTGCAGCAGGCGCGGTCGTCCAGTCACGGCCGCTCCTCACGCCTGCTGCTGCACATGAACATGCTGCGGACCTCGCTGATCGCGCTGACCAAGGGTTCGGTGCTGGACGAGCACGAGGCCCCGCACGCCGGGGCGCTCCAGGTGCTGCAGGGGAAGGTCCGGGTCAGCCTGGAGTCGGGGGGCACGCTGGAGCTGGCCGCGGGCGAGCTCGCGGAGATGCCGCAGGAGCGGCACGAGCTGTTGGCGATCAGCGATGCCGTGGTGCTGCTGACCACCGTCACCGGCGTGTCCGGGCCGGACTTCTAGGGCCTGTCCGGATCTCCGTCCGTCACGCCTCCGCGCCGCGCGGGGTGAGGCCCAGGGCGCGGTGCAGGAAGTCGAGCTGGTGCATGAGCATGCCCTCCGCCAGGGCCTCGTCCGTGACGCGGTGGCCCGAGCCGGTCAGCGGCAGGAACTCGTGCGGGCGACCGGCCGCCAGCAGCGCGGTCGAGAGGCGCAGGGTGTTGGCCGGGTACACGTTGTCGTCCACGAGGCCGTGCATCAGCAGCAGCGGACGGCGCAGCGCTGGCGCGTCCCGGAGCAGGTCGCAGGCCTCGTACGCGGCGGGCTCGGCGTCCGGGTGGCCGAGGAAGCGCTCGCGCCAGTGAGTGTCGTAGAGGTGCTGATCGGTCACGCCGGCCCCGGCCGCCGCGGCGTGGAAGACGTCGGGTCGCCGCAGCACCGCAGCCTCGGCCAGCGAGCCGCCGAAGGACCAGCCGCGGATGGCGACGCGGTCCAGGTCCAGCCCGAACTCCGGGTGCTCGGCGGCGACCCCGTGGAGGGCGTCAATCTGGTCCTGGAGCGCCGGGCCGAAGACGTCGAGGTGGACCTCGCGCTCCCAGCGCGGGCCCCGACCCGGCACGCCGCGCCCGTCGATCGCCAGCACGACGAAGCCCTGCTCGGCGAACCACTGCGAGACGTCGTCGACCCAGAACCGGCCCTCGGTCACCCGCTGGATCGCCGGGCCCGCGTACGGGTCCAGCAGCACCGGCAGCCGCTCGCCGCTGCCCGGCTCGTACCAGGACGGCAGGAAGACCGCCGTGCAGAGCGACCGCTCGCCGACCCGCAGCAGGCTGCGGCGCAGCTCCCCCACCGGCTTCTCCGCGCACGACGGCACGTCGGCCGGCTGCAGGAGCGTCCCGGCGCGCAGCACGCCGTCCTCGTGGACACCACACTCGTGGGTCAGCTGCTCCGTGGCGCCGGTGGGGACGTCGAGGCGGAACAGGTGGGTCGAGAAGGGGTCCTCGACGGGGACGGCGGCGAAGAGGACGGACTCGCCGTCCACGGCCAGGACCGCACCGAGGTTGATCCCGGCCGGGGTCGCGGGGACGCCGTCGACGGCCAGGTGACGGGTGTCGCCCCGGTCGAGGTGGGTGAGCAGGGCACCGGACGTCGTCCGCGCGGGCAGGCCGGGGACGAGCTGGACCCAGGCGTCGTCGCGCTCCTCGGCGAGGCGGGTCGTGGTGCCGTCCGCCGGGTCGACCGCCAGGACGTGCACGGTGCGCTGGTCCCGGCTCTGGAGGGAGACGAACGGACCGTGCTCGTCCCACCCGGCCTCGGTGAGGTACTCGAACGCGGCGCGGTCCCAAGCTACTTGACGCCTCTTCGCTGCATCGGCGTCGATCAGGAAGAGGCTTACGTCCGCGTTGGGTGTGCCCGCCGCCGGGTAGCGGACGGCGCGGGGCCGGACGGTCGGGTCGGTCGGGTCGGCGATCCACCGGCCCTGCACACCGGAGACGTCGACCCGGGCGACCAGCAGCCGCTCCCCGTCCGGGGACCACCAGTAGCCACGGTTGCGGTGCATGGACGCGGTGGCGACGTACTCGGGCGCACCGAAGCTGACGTCGTCGCCGAACTCACCGCCCAGTTCTGCCGGTTCGGGCGCGGCGACGGCGCGGTCGCCGGTGCCGTCCCACTCCACGACGCGCAGGGTCGGCCCGCTGCGGTAGGCGATCCGGCGCCCGGTCGGGTCCGGACGCGGCTCGACGGGCGGCGTGGCGGGGGGCGTTGCGGGCGGCGTTGCGGGCGGCGTGGCGAGCAGCGTTGCGGGCGGCGTTGCGGGCGGCGTGGCGGCGGGATCGAGGGTCAGCGGGTGGGCGGTGGCGTCGCTGTTCTTCTCGTTGAGCTCCACCGTCCACAGCCGCCCGGCGAGAGCGAACGCGATTCGGCGTCCGCTCGTGTCGGTCGCGTAGGCGCCGATGCCGCTCCTGCCGCCCTGCTCCGGTGCGAGCGCGGCCGGGTCGGCGAGCAGGCGCTCGGCGCCGGTGGTCACCTCGCGTGCCCAGAGGCAGTCCACGGGGTCGGTACCGCCCCGGCTGCGCAGGAACAGCACCGTCGAACCGTCGGAGGTGAGCGTGAACTGACCCGGTACGCCGAGCGAGAAGCGACGTGTGCGGGCGAGCTGACGCGGCGGGGAGGGTGTGTCGGTGGCCATGTGAGGCACACTGACACACCCCTTGCGGACCCTCCACGGCTTTTGGCGCGGGGAGTTGCGTTGCGGCGTGCGTTGCGCGAGAGGGTTGCGGCTGCGCGCTCCGACCGTGCTCCGGCCGTGCTGTGCGGCTACTGCTGGGTGGGGTCGTTCGCCGCGTCCGAGTCCGCCGCGTCGGCGGCCGACTGGGCGGCGTTGACCTTCGCCTGCTCCTGCTGGAGCGTCGCGGTCTGGTCCGCGTTCGGCGTCGCGCCGACCGACGCGGCCGTGCCCGACGCGGGCGCGGATCCGGCCGATCCGGCGGAGCCACCACCACAGGCGGTCGCGCCCAGCAGGACCGCCGCCGCCAGCACCGAGCCGACTGCGGCACGCGTCAGCGTCGTGCGCACGGACGCGCGTGTCGGGGCGTCAGCACGCCCGGATCGCAGGGGTCGCATGCTCAGCTGGCTCCCTTGCCGTTGTTGTTCGCCGAGCACCAGCTCTGCACGCCCTGCAGGTCGCTCTCACGCTGCTGCAGCGTGGCGACGAGCGACTTGCGGAAGTTCAGCCGGTCCTGGAGGTAGGTGGCGATGGCGGTGTGCCCGGCCTTCTTCGCGTTGTCGACGCGCTGCTCCAGGCGCGCGACCGAGCCCGTGACGTTGACGCCCGCGTTCAGGCGGTGCAGCTCGCGCTCGATGCGCTTCTCCAGCTTGGGCACGCGGACGCAGAGCGCGTGGGCGCCGTCGCCCTTCGGGCCGTGCGCGGCGGGAGCGGTGGCCGCGGTGGTCGAGCTGCCGGTGGAGCTGGCGGTCGCGCTCCCGCTCGCGGCGAAGGCGGGCCCACCCGCGAGCAGGGCTCCGGTGAGGGCCACTCCGGCCACGGCAACGCGTGCGCTCTTCTTGAAACGGATCATGAGACGACTCCTTCGAACTCCGTGGGCTGCTGGACGACCGGAACTGTCGCCCAACCGCTCGCGGAGCATAGGAAGGCACTTTGTGGAATCTCTGTGGTCCGCACTGAAGTACGCCAGTGGCCGCCCAGGGCAGGTACATCGGGAGAGTCAGGTAGATCAGAGAGGCAGCTCCACCGGAGAGGGAGCTACACCGGATACGACGCGGCCTCGCCGGTCGGCTCGCCCAACTCGTCTGTCACGTGGGCTGCTTCGGGGAAACGCCAGCGGGTCATCGACTCGGCGAACGAGCCCTCGAACCACGAGTACCCGAGGCGCGGCGTGACCGCGAAGACCGGCGAGTCGCCGATCACGATCGTGCCCGGGCCCCGGTCCTGGGCATTGCGTACTTCGCGGAGTAGGCCGCGTCCACCTTCGGCGGCCGGTCGGCAACCGGCACGGGCTCGGCGACGCCCTGGAGCGAGACCAGTTCGGCAGCGCTCTCCAGATGGACGCTGAGGCGGGAATCTGCCGCAAGATTGCGCGCCTTGCGCGTCCGTGCGCCGGTGCTGAACCAGAGGCGTCCGCCGACCCAGACGCCCCAGACGGGCATCGCGTGCGGGCCGGAGTCCGGCGAGGCGGTGCAGATCCAGTAGCTGCGGGCCGTCGCCAGCCGGGTCCGCACCTCCGGCCAGGTCATCGGGATGCGCACACGCTGCGGCGCGGCACTGTTCTCCGCGTTCTCCGCCATGGCTCCAGTCTGCGCAGCCCCCGCCGGTACCGCTCGGGGGCCGTCCACGGCGGCTCTGACCTGCCCATTCGCCACTAATAATGGCCAGCATTACTGTGGATGCATGGCACGTACCCCATCCGACGGCCCCAGCACCCGCGAACGCCTGATCCTCGCGGCCGAGCAGCTCTTCGCCACGCGCGGCGTGGACGGAGCGCAGCTCCGCGACATCGTCGCGCTCGCCGGTCAGGCCAACCCCTCGGCCGTGCAGTACCACTTCGGTTCGCGCGAGTACCTGCTGCTCGCGCTGATGGCCGAGCGGCAGGAACGCGTCGAGGCCGTGCTCGCTCAGCACCAGCCGGACCCGACCGGCCTCCCCCTCGTCGAGCTGCTCGACGCGCTGGTCACCGCCGAGGGCACGGAGCTGCGCACCGAGCGCGGACGTCACTGCCTGCGGATCTCCACCCAGATCAGCCACCGCAGCGGCATCCGCACCCGGGAGCCCCATCCCGGTCTCGCGGGAACCGGCTACTGGCGGCTGATCTGCGAGCTGGAGCGCCCGCTCGACGCGCTGCCGGAGCCCGTCCGGCTGGAGCGCATCGACCTGGCGCTCACCCTGGTCGGCGCCGCCCTCGCCGAACGCGCCCGCCAACTGGCCGACGGCGAGAGCCCCTTGACCGACGAGCCGGTCTTCCTGGCCGACCTCGTCTCCATGACCGCGGCGCTGCTGACCGCACCGCATCCGCCGTCCCGTACGTCGGGTTCGTAACACCCGTGCCACGCCACCCCCGTGCCACGCCACCGGCGTGCCACCCCACGGACGTGCCACCCACCGACGTGCCACCCCCACCGAAGGAGCGCACCATGTTCGACCTCGACGGCAAGACCGTCATCATCACCGGCGGCGCCCGCGGCCTCGGCGCCGAGACCGCGCGTCAGGCGGTCGCGGCGGGCGCCAACGTGGTGATCACGGACGTCCTCGACGAGGACGGCGCGGCCACCGCCGCCGAGCTCGGCGACCGCGCCCGCTACCACCACCACGACGTGACCTCCGAGCAGGACTGGGCCGACGTCCTGACCTTCACGCTGGACACCTTCGGCGGCGTCCACGGCCTGGTCAACAACGCGGGCATCTCCACCGGCAGCTTCCTCGCCGACGAGTCGGTCGAGCACTTCCGCCGCGTCCTGGACATCAACCTGACCGGCGTCTTCATCGGCATGAAGACGGTGATACCCGCCCTGCGCGAGGCGGGCGGCGGCTCGATCGTCAACATCTCCTCGGCGGCCGGGCTGATGGGCCTGGCGCTGACCGCCGGGTACGGCGCGTCCAAGTGGGGCGTCCGCGGCCTCACCAAGATCGGCGCGGTCGAGCTCGGCACGGACCGCATCCGCGTCAACTCGGTCCACCCGGGCATGACCTACACCCCGATGACGGCCGGCGTCGGCATCCAGCGCGGCGAGGGCAACTACCCGAACACCCCGATGGGCCGCGTCGGCGAGGCCGACGAGATCGCCGCGGCCAGTTGCTTCCTTCTCTCCGACGCCGCGTCCTACGTCACCGGCGCGGAGCTGGCCGTCGACGGCGGCTGGACCACGGGGCCGACGGTCAAGTACGTGATGGGTCAGTAGTCCCGGCGTCTCAGAGGTAGGCGAGCACGCCGATCGCGGTGGGCGCGTCGAAGGTGACAACCCACGCGGCGCGCGGTACCGCAAGACGGCCGGGATGCGCGCGACCGGGCCACGAGTGATCGTGGAGACATGGGCGTCATCGTGATGATCGAGCCGCAGGCCGAACACACCCCCGACGTCGAGGGCAAGAGCTGGGTGGTCGGCGGCCTTCGAGCGGTCCACGCCGCCCACACGGCCGTCGACGCACCCGACGATCCGGCCGAGACCACACTCTGCGGCCTGGCCACGACGGGGATGGAGAAGCACAGTTACCACCCGTCGGGTCCGGGGGCGAGCTGGTACCCACCGAACCTCACCCCGTGGGAGTGCAAGGCCTGCTCCCGTGCCCTCCGGGAGAGCTGACGCCTTCACCGGGTGCGCTGCATATACGTGCAGTGCATATGCACAGAACGGGTATGAACTGGGCTTTCTGTGCTGTACCGCAATTGTGATCCGATACCGGGACGGCATGCCGAGTACCTGTGTCCGACGCGTTTCGGCGGGGTGGTTGCCGGGGTAGAGCCGATCTCGTAGTTCGCTGTCCGCGGTACTGCTTCACCTGCTGTTCGAGGACGCGACTGACCCCAGGGGGGCTCATCAGCGAGCGCCCCGCGTCCCGACAGGGAGAACGCCATGGCTCAGGGCACCGTGAAGTGGTTCAACGCCGAGAAGGGCTTCGGCTTCATCGCTCAGGAGGGCGGCGGCCCGGACGTGTTCGTCCACTACTCCGCGATCAGCTCGACCGGCTACCGCGAGCTCAACGAGGGCGAGTCGGTCACCTTCGACGTCGAGCAGGGCCCGAAGGGCCCGCAGGCCGCGAACGTCGTCCGCGGCTGACGCAACCGAGCGTATCGGCGACGCCCGGACCGGAGGATCTCCTCTGGGCCGGGCGTCGGCGCGTTCGCCACCTGTGGCCCAGGAGGCCGGGATGAGGACTTACCTGATCCGGTGCGGGCCGTGGGGCCACATCCTCGACATCCCGGCCGTCTCCGAGCAGTGCCTGTTCCGCATCGACTCGCTGGACGCACTCTCGGTCCTTGTGGCGAATCTCAACGCGGCGGGTGGTTCCTGAATCGGAGTGCGTGAGCTTGGGCCCAGGGCCGCCGTCTTCATTCGCCGTCGCTCAGGTGATCTTCTTGAAGTTCGTCCGAATCGTCACAGGCACGCCCCCGATCGAGAACTCGATCGGCTCTCCGAAGCGGTATGGAACCGCCGAGGTGTACTCGTCACCCTTCGGGGCCTGGTAGAGCACGCACTCACCGGTCAGCACATCCACGATCAGGTACGTCGGGATGCCGCGCGCCGCGTACTGGTTGAGCTTGCGGCCGTAGTCGTTGCCCACGGTGGACCGCGAAACGCTCTCGGCGACGAAGTGCACGTGTTTCTGGCCGACGAATGCATCGCCGGGCCTGAGGACCTCCGCGTCGACCACAAGAACGTCGGGCTCAGGGGTGTACCCGTCAAGGTCGGGAAGGATCCCCTTGTCCCGAGTCACGTGCAGGCCGCTGGAGGACGTGCTCAGTTGCTCCGCCAGCTGACTGCGAATGGAGTCGTCGGCCTCGCTGTGCGCCTCAGTCACCGGGGCCATATACAGGCGTCCCTGATCGAACACGACTTTGACCGCCTTGGGCAGACGCATCGACCGGCGGACGTTACGCAGCCACTGCTCGTACTCCGGATACATGACGCCCATGACGCCTCCTCGCCGACGCTGACCTCATGCCATCGTACTGAGCTGGCCGACAGAACTCGGCCGGTGCGTGGACGCTTTTGTGTCCCGTACCCTTGGCATTTCAAGTCATGGTTCCGCGGTAACGCTTCACCGCACGTCGAGGACCCAGGGCATCACCCAGGGGCACCCGACAACTCATCTGTGCCCCATATCCCGTATGGGAGCAGCATGGCCAGCGGCACCGTCAAGTGGTTCAACGCCGAGAAGGGCTTCGGCTTCATCGCCCAGGACAGCGGCCCCGACGTGTTCGTGCACTTCTCCGCGATCATCGGCACCGGCTTCAAGGAGCTCAACGAAGGCGACATCGTGTCGTACGACGTCGAGCAGGGCCAGCGTGGCCTGCAGGCCACGAACGTCGTTCGCGCCTGACCCGAACCACCACGCCCGGCCCCGACGCCCACTGCGGGTGGCGGGGTCGCTGCGTCTTGCGGGCTTTCATGAGGTCGCACGCGCGACGAGCGCTGCCGTGGCGTCCTTCCGGGGAGGAGCTGTGGCGGCGAAGCACCCCGCCAGCACAATCAGGATTCCGGACGCCAGGAAGATCGTGTCGATCGGCCCGAGGCTGAGGCCCGCATAGTCGGCGTGGAAGTGCGACAGCGCGCTGTTAGCCAGCCAACCGGCGACCACGGCGGAGAGCATGGACGCCAGCTCGTTGATCGGCTTGAAGACGGCGACAACCCGACCGAGGTGGCCAGGCGACGAGGCGAACCAGGCAATCTATACGTTATGCGCTTATGTACATACGAGGAAGTGCGGCATGACGCGAATGCTCATCGACATCGACGATGAAGCCTTGGACGCAGCTCAGAAGGCCTTGGGGGCCAAGACCAAGAAGGAAACGGTCAACCGGGCGCTGACTGAAGCGGTCACCCGCATCAACCGCGCGGAAGCGCACGCCGAACTCGCCCGCCTCGCCGCAGAAGGTGCACTCGACCTCGGCCTGCTCCAGGACAAGTCCGCCTACCGGCCCACACCCCCCACTGGCGGCAGCCGTCAGGAACCTTCCGCCCAGGACGAGTTGGCGTGAGGTATCTTGCCGACACCTCAGCACTCGCCCGGCTGATCCCGGACGTCACCGATACCTATGGCTGGCTGGAAGCCCGCAACGCCGGCCTGGTCGCCATCTACGACATCACGGAACTCGAGGTTCTCTACTCGGCCCGCTCCGCCACCGACCGGGCCGCCGTCCTCCGGCTCCTGAACGCCGCATACGCCTGGACGCCCACCCCCGACGGCGTCTACCGGCGAGCCCGGGAAGTCCAACACCTGCTCACCGACGTCGGCGAACACCGCAGCGCCAGCCCCGGCGACCTGCTCGTTGCCGCCACCGCGGAACTCGCGGGCCTGACGCTCCTGCACTGCGACCGCGATTTCGAGACCATCGCCAAGCACACGGGCCAGCCCACCCACATGCTCGCCGCACCGCCGCTGCGCTGACCGCACCGAACCAAACGCCCGTACGGATGTTACTTCGCCGCGCCTGCAGCATCCGAGACCCGCAATCCACATGCCGAGAGCTGACGAAAGGACGGCGCGTGAATTCCGGCCCTGCCGCAATGAGTTGGAGCGAGGGGCCAGGCGGTGTTCGCGACGAAGCAGGCGCTCCAGCGAACCCAGGCATGGCCAACCTTGCGAGGACGACAGCACGGATGACTGGTGAGTCCCGGGTCGGCGCGCCGCACTCCCACGCTTACCCTCGCTGCGGCTGCGGTCGTGCTGACGCTCACCGCCTGCTCCAGCAACACCCCGGCGAAGCCGCTCATCCGGATGTACAACGCTGGCCACGGGCACCAGTCGACTGCCGAGTTCACCACGAGCGGCCCGTAGACTGTCACTTGGCGTTACGACAGCAGCAGCCGCTGGCGCGGCCGGTTCACCGTCGCCGACAGCAGCGGGCCTGCGTTCGTCGACCAGACGGACATCGGCGGCTTCCGCACGGAGCAGCGGACCACTGCCGACGTGCATCGACTGGAGATCTGCACCCGGTGCGCGTGGACCGTGTACGTCACCCGCGGCTGATGGCGCCGCGATCTCACACGGATCTGATGGTGTCCCAGCCCAGTCGGCGAGACACCCCGTAGTCAGGCAGTCACCGGGACTGTACGGTGCTGTTCGAACGCGCTGTGCCGAAGTTGCTTCACCGCAGATCCGAGGACCCAGGGCGATCACACCCAGGGGTCCGCAGATAGTGCTGACCCCGCGATCCCGAATGGGAGATCAGCATGGCTCAGGGCACCGTGAAGTGGTTCAACTCGGAGAAGGGCTTCGGCTTCATCGAGCAGGCGGGCGGCGGCCCGGACGTCTTCGCCCACTACTCCGCGATCACCGGCAATGGCTACCGCGAGCTCGTCGAGGGCGAGACCGTGACGTTCGACGTCGAGCAGGGCCAGAAGGGCCCGCAGGCGGCGAACATCGTCCGCGGCTGACCTAAGCAACGCAGAAAGCCCCGGCCGCCCATCACGGGCACCGGGGCCTTCGTGCTCAGAGCCGGTCCTTAATGAACGTGGCGAACGCCATGTGATCCTCGCTCGTCCAGTCGCGGACGAGGTCGAACGCTCGCGCCTCGTAGGCGCGAGTCCAGCGGTTAACCGGCTTGAGGTACAGCGCCAGGAGCTTCACCGCGGTGGGCGACAGCTGGGGGGCACATGGGCTTCAGCAACCGCAAGTCGTTCAAGACCGGGCCGTTCCGCGTGACCGCGTCCAAGTCCGGGATGAGCTACAGCGCCGGCGTGAAGGGGATGCGGGTCACCAAACGCGCCAACGGCCGCGTCCAGACCACGCTCTCAACCCCGGGCACCGGGCTGCGCTACACGTCGACCAACGGCAAGCGCACGACCCGCCGCACCGCCAAGCGCGTGGTGGCCGTCGCCCCGAACACCCTGATCGGCATCACCAGTACCACCCCCACCCCGCCGCCCGCCGGTACACGCCCGCTGGTCTTCAAGGGCTACCTGGCCACGGTGACTCTGCACCCGGACCGGATCGAGATCGCCCGCACCTTCGCAGGAAGGATGAACGGCAACCGGTCCGGCACGATCCCGTGGCACCAGGTCGTCGCCGCCGACTTCCGGGACCCGACCATCACGAAGAACGGCTACATCCACTTCGTCGTCTCCGGTGACCCACGGGGCCTGACCAGTGGCGGTAACGGGAACCGGCTCGCGGCCACGGCACGTCAGCCGCACGCGCTGGTGTTCACCTGGCAGCAGCGGGAGACCTACCGGCAGCTCAAGGGCATGTTGGAGGCGAGTGCCGCTTTGCGTCTGCAGGTGATGGTGGACCGTGCCTCTGTCGCCTCGGAGGTGGCCAACCTCGACGACCTGCTGCGGCGCGGGATCCTGACGCCGCAGGAGTACACGGCGGCCCGGGAGCGGTTGCTCGGACGCTAGCGTTAGAACGCCCGGCAGTCGTAGCGGCAGTGAGCAACCTGGCGATCGTCGCCTCGTTCACCTGGCATGACCAGTTGCACCTGCCCGCCGCCCGACCGTGACCTGTGCCCTGACTGCCGTGGCTGGGGGGTCGAGCCCGGCACCACCGGGGAGGACCGGCCAGCGTGTACGACGTGCAGTGGGCGCGGCGGACAGAACCCACCCGACCTCGACTGACCCGCCTGGGAGCTACACCCGGCACGTTGAAGATCGGCTGGTCGTCGGCCTACGCCGCACTCAAGGCCTGAGCGCGTCATCGAATGCTCAACGCTTTATCGGATAAGTCGAGTTGGTCACCCTTGGGCAACGGATAGGCACTACGCGCCAGTCACTTGCCGACCCCCTGCAACGCTGACGGCTTCACACGACCGCCACAAGTAAAGGGGGGCATTCCATGACCACACCACCGCCGCCACCCGGCTGGACCCCGCCCGCGCCCCAGAAGAAGAAGGGCAGCGGCTGCGCCAAGTTCGGATGCCTCGGTCTCTTCGCCATCGTCGTGATCATCGGCATCGTCAGCGTTGCCGCCAGCAAGGACAGCAACAACTCCACGACTGCCAGCAGCGGCACCACCACCACGGTCACCCAGACCACCCAGGCCGCAGCCCCCGCCAGCCCGCAGACGATCACGTACGTCGTGACCGGCGCCTCAGACGCCGATATTCAGTACGGGCCTGCCGGGTCCAACACCCAGGGTCACGCGCCCCTGCACGTCACCCAGCCGATCGGTTCCAGCCCCGCGGCGTACTACTCGATCAACGCGCAGCTGCAGGGCTCCGGGGACGTGTCCTGCGAGATCGAGATCAACGGGAAGGTCATCTCGCACGGCACTGCGTCCGGCGGCTACAACATCGCCTCGTGCGAGGTCATGCAGGACCCACTCGGCGGCGGCTGGCAGGACGCCAACGCCGGCTGAGCAGCAAGAGGCCCCGGCGGGCTTCCGTGAGCTCGCCGAGGGCGAGAGCGTCTTCTTCGACGTCGCGCAGGGGCCGAAGGGTCCGCAGGCCGCGAACGTGGTCCGCGGCTGATCTAGAACAGCACGATGCCCCGCACCAAACCGGGCGGGGCATCACCGCATCTTGAGCGACTCACAGGCCGGGCCTGGTCGCTCGTCCGACGAGCGTGCCGATGTGACCGGGCGTGGGCGCATCGACCACCTCGACCGAGATGTCCCCGAACCCCGCATGGAGCAGGAACGCCCACCAGTCGTCAGGGGTGTAGGAGTAGCGATAGGTGTACATCGCCGGGCCGGCGAAACCGCCCTTGTACATGCCCTGGGGCCCGTAGGCACCCGGGATGGCCGGCGGCTGGGAGAACACGAACACGCCGCCCGGGTTGAGATGGCGGGCGACAAGCGGGAACAGCAGCTCGGGGGCCGTGAACCAGGCCGCGCCGAAAATCGAGTACACCGCGTCGACCATGAGCTCCGACTCGGTGAGATGGTCGAGGACTTCCGCGCAGACGAACTCCACGCCGAGGTGCGCCCACTGCCTGCTGGTCTTGTCGACCATCACCGGGGACATGTCGACGCCTGTCCCCTTCACGCCGCGCTCGGCGAGGTAGGCCAGCGCCCGGCCGGTCCCGCACCCGATCTCCAGCACACTCGCGGGGTCACCGAGTAGTTCCGGACCGGGCGCGGAGGGATGGTCGGCGTACTGAGTCCAGTGGAACGACGGCGTCATGTCGTCACGGAAAGCGCTGTCGGCGAAGGCATCCCACAGCTGGCGTTCATGGTCATAGTTGTGCGGTGCGGACACTGGGCTCGTCCAATCGGTGAGTGGGCGGGGCGGCCCTCCCCCAGGCGGGCCGCCCCGTTTCGATCAGTGCTGGTGACGCATCGTCAGTGGCTGTCCGGGACCTTACTGTCGCACGGCGAGCAGTTGGTGCTGTCGCGGCTCCACAGCTCCTCGTCGGGCTGGAACCCGATTGACTGCAGGAACTCGAAGGTGCGGTTGACGGTGCCGTCGCCGCGGCGCTGGATGAACGGCGCGTGGTGCTTGTAGGCGCCGCCGTTGTAGAGCTCGCACAGGGCGAAGTACACCGGGGTGTCCAGGATGACCTGGTGGACGCCGATGTCGACGAGCTTGCCGACGCCGATGTGCACCTCGGGGTGCTCCATGGACGCGAGCATGTACATCACGGCGTTGCCGAGGATGCGCTCGGCCAGGTCGCGGACGGGCACTTCGTCGCGCATGAGCAGCGCGACCTCGCGGTCCCAGATGGTCATGCCGGAGTCCAGGACGTTGATGGAGAGCTGCTTGATGTGGGGCTGCACGGCGTTGAGCAGCTCCTTGGGGTCCCGCGTGCGGGTGGCGACGGGGCTGTCCAGTGTGGCGGTCACGGTGGTGCTCCTTCCGTTGTCGCGGATAAGGCGGTGGTGCTGCCTCCCCGCCGAGGGCTGTCCGGTGAAGGGCTCGGCGGGGAGGGGTCATAGGGGGTGGCGCAGCTCGGCCCACACCGTTTTGCCGCGCGGTTGTGGGACTACGCCCCAGCGGTGGGCGATACGGGCGACCAGGGCCATGCCTCGGCCGTGGATGTCGTCTTGTCCGGCCTGGATGACGAACGGCAGTTCCGTGGAGGTGTCGCGCACGGCGATGGTGACGGTGCGACCGTCGAGCTGGATGGCGACGCCGACGCGGCGGCATCCCGTGTGCCTGACGGAGTTGGAGACGAGCTCGGACACCACCAGTTCCGCGGCGTCGACCAGATCCTGACGTCCCCATCCGATCAACCTGTCGGCGACGAGGCGGCGGGCGTGGCTGGCGGACTCCACGGTGCCGGGCAGGGTGCGCACCACGGCGCGCAGCGGCTGCGTCTCGGGCTCCGCGGTGGTCGTCATCGTGTGAGCTCCAGTCGTCGGGGTTGGCCGCCCGGAGCGCCCAGGAGAGACGGGGGCTCTCCGCCCCGAGCGGCCTGTGACCAGTCAACCGACGCGGGAACGGGCGCGGCAGATCACTCGACCGGACTTTCCACCGGACTTTTGGGGTCGCGGGGTTCGACCTGGTGCCACGCTGGGAGGCGACGCCTTTCGGACACGGGGAGCAGCAGTGCGGCGGTTATCGGACCTGCGGCGCGACGCGAAGCTGACGCAAGAGCAGTTCGTGGTGAGCTTCGGCTTGATGGCGGAGGAGCTGGACGTCGCCGCGTCGGTGACGGTGCGGCAGCTGCGGCGTTGGGAGGGGCCGAATCCTCCCTTGCCGCAACCAACGCAGCAGGTAGTGCTGGAGGCGATGCTGGGTGTGCCTCTGGAGGAGATGGGGTTCGACGTCCCGCCCCAGCGCAGGACCACCGGAGAAGAAGTGCAGCGCAGGCAGTTCGTCATAGATGTCGCCGCCGTCGCGGGCGCGGCCGTGCTCCCGCGTCCCGGTGGTCGGCGGGTTGGAGCCTCCGACGTCGAGCGGCTGCGCGAGACCGCAGTGGGCCTGTACCGGATCGACCACACCCAGGGTGGCGCGGCTGCGCGGGCGCACGCCGTTCGGCTGCTCGGCCGGATCGACCGGAACCTCACTCAGGGCAGCTACCTGGAGCGCGTCGGCCGGGACCTCCATGCCCTCGTCGGGACGGTGCACAGTCACCTCGCGTGGCTCGACCACGACGGCGGCCAGCCTGCTGCCGCGAGGGCTGCGTGCACGGAGGCACTGGCGTCGGCTCGCCTCGTCGGCGACCGGCTGTTGGAGATCAGGGCCTTGGACGCCCTCTCGCTGTTGGCTGTCGAGCAGGGGCGCCCGTGGGAGGCGGTGGCGGCATCGCGCGCCTCTGGTGACCTTGCCCGGACCGCAGGCGCACGGGTGCGGACGATCGTGTCTCTGCGCCAGGCGCGGGCACTGGGCACCGCGGGCGACCATGCAGCCGCGCGGCGCGCGCTGACGCAGGCCCTGAGATGGCAGGAGCGCTCCGACACCGATACGGACGCGCCGGCGTGGACCGCCTACTCGGGTCAGCGTGAGGTCGATTACGCCACGGCGGCGTGGTACGTCGACGCAGGGCATCCCGGTCACGCCGTGCCGTTCCTGCGCTCCGTCCTGGCGCAGCTCAGCGATGGCTACTCCCGCAACCGCGCCTTGTACCGGGCGAGGTTGGCGGAGGTGCTGCTGGCAGCCGGTGAGGTCGAGGAAGCGTGCGCCGAGGCGATCAGCAGCGCCGAGGCCGCGCAGGGCATGACGTCGGCCCGGCTCGCGGAACGGCTGCGAACGGTGGCAACCGTCGCGGAACAGGTGGACACTGCGGCGGCAAGGGACTGCGTGGAGCGGCTGCGCGGTCTGGGTGTGACGGCTGGGAGGCGAGCGTGATCGACGTGCGGGTGCTGGACGGCACGGAGACGGCGGAGCTGGAGTCGCAGCTGCGCGAGGTGTTCGCAGAGGCGTTCGCCGAACCGCCGTACGGCGAAGGGCCTGCCGACGTCGACCGGGCATTTCGCCGCTTCCGTTCCCAGACGCGCCGGAAGGGCTTCCGTGCCGCAGTCGCGTTCGACGGTGACCGGGCGGTGGGGATGGCGTACGGATACCCGTTGTCGGCGTCGACCGGCTGGTGGGACACGCTACTGGAGCAGGTCCCCGACGCGGTTCGCTGTGAGGACGGGACGCGGACGTTCGGGCTGTTCGAGTTGGCGGTGCGTCCGTCTGTCCGCCGGCAGGGGGTTGCGACGGCGATGCACCGGGCGCTCATCGAGGGGTTGCCGAACGAGCGGGTCATGCTGAATACGCGGCCGGAGGCAACGGCCGCTCAGGCGGCCTACTGTGCGTGGGGGTACCGGCGTGTGGGGGCTGCAGTCCCTTGGGAGGGCGCGGCTGTCCACGACGTGATGCTGCTAGCCCTCGGCTGAAGGGGTGCCATCGGTAGCGACCCCCTTATCCCCAGGTCGTATGCCCCGACCGGGAATCGAGATTGTGGGGCGCGTGGGGCTCGAACCCACAACCTACGGATTAAAAGTCCGCAGCTCTGCCAATTGAGCTAGCGCCCCGTGCGCAGTCCGGAGAAGGCTGGACCGGCCAGAGCGTAGCCTACCCGGTCGGGGTTGGGCTCCTGGGTTGTGGCGGGGCGCGGCGGGTCAGGCCGGGTGGGGGCGGAGGGCGCGGCGGACGGCGAGGAGGGCGCGGGGGTCGAAGGAGGTGGAGAGGTCCACCTCGTTGGCTCCGGCGAAGCCGCGGTCGTGGAGGGCGAGGGCGCCGACGTGGGACGGGCCGACGGACAGGGTGCGGAAGGACCAGGAGCGGCCCGGGAGCGGGTAGCCGGCGGCGGTCAGCAGGCGGGGCGGCTCCGCGTCGAGGTCGAAGCCGAAGCCGTTGAACGGGTAGGCCAGGCCGAGGCCCAGCGCCTTGGTGTAGGCCTCCTTGAGGGTCCAACGCCGCACCAGGCGGTCGTTGCGGGCCGGTTCGGGCAGGTCGGCGACCTCCGCCAGCTCCGGGGCCGTGGACATCTGCCGCTCGACGCCGCTGCCGCTGAGCGGGCGGTCGGCCGGTTCGACGTCGACGCCGATCCGGCCGAGGGAGGTGATCCCCGCCAGCATCACGTCGCCGGTGTGGCTGAGGCTGAGGTCGATCTGGTCGCAACCCCGCACGTAGAGGCGCCCGGTGAGGGCCTGGCCGAGCTCGACCGTGCCGGGGGGAGTGCCGAGCAGCCGCGCCACCAGGTGCTTGACCATCAGGCGGGTGGCCACGAACTGGGCGCCGCCCGGGCCGCTCCGCCGCTCGCGGTCGAAGTCGCGGCCGAGGAGACCACGGAGACTCTCACCGTCCTGCTGCTGCCACTGCGCCGTCGAGCCGTGGACCAGGGCGACGCCGGTGCGGGCGAAGTCGCGCCTGACCGGGTCCCAGGGGCCGTCCGGACCGCTGACCAGGTGGACGATGACGGGGACCGGCCGGGTCATCCGGCGAGCTCCAGGTCGTAGAGGTCGAGGCTGCGGGCCTCGCGGTCACGACGCAGCACCTCCGCGCAGAGCCGCTCGGTCACCTCCTTCGGGACCGGCGGGGTGGACCGTCCGGCTCGGCGCAGCAGCCGGTCCAGGGCTGTGACGAGCCAGTCGAGGTCGGCGAGGAACGGCTCCTCCCGGTCCTCGAACGGGCCGCCGAGGCTGGCCTGTCGGTGGACGCCGAGGCAGCAGACGGCGGCGAGGGCCAGCGCGTAACGGTCCACCAGCGGGAGGGCGAGGGCATCCGCGTCGGCGTCGGCACCCGCACCGGGGTGGGGATCAGGGCCTGCGCCGGGGCCGCCGTCGGCGTCGGCGTCGGCGTCGGCGTCGGCGTCCGGGAGCGCTGCCGCCGCTGCGAAGATCTCGTCGAACTCGCTGCGGAGACCGGCAAGTTGACTGGACAGCAGGAGGTCGAGCGGGTCGTCGGCGCAGGTGGTGTCGGGCAGGGCCAGGAACCAGGCGGCCAGGCCGTCGTGGCCGCCGCCGGCGGAGAGGCGCTGCGGGTCCAGTGGCGGGAGCGCGCCGTAGGGGTGGAACAACGCCTCCGGCGCGAGGCCGGACCGGGCCGGGTCGGCGGCGATGCCGGGCAGGCAGGGAGCGATCGCGACCTGGCAGACGGCGCGACTGACATGGCAGAAGCTGACCGCGTCCATGTCGCGCAGGTGCTTGGCGAAGATGCCGTAGGAGTCGCCACCGTCGTGGAGGGCTCCGCCCATCACCACCTGGAGGTGGCGCAGCGCCTCCTCCAGCATCGGCGGGACCAGGTACGTCGCCACGGCGGCAAGCGCGTTGCACCGCTCCGGCAGCAGGTGCAGCGCACGACCCGCCACCAGGCTGACGCAGTCGCCGACCAGCAGGTCGACGAAGGTCGCCGCCAGCGCGTGGCGGGCGTTGCGGACCCGCGCCAGCGGGCGTCCGGCGACGCCGACCTGGACCGCGAACCGGGCGGCCGTGCGCAACGCCGTGTCGGCGACGCCGATCAGCATGCCGGGCGCGGCGGCGTGGACCACGGGGTAGGCGCGCAGGCCCTCCTCGACGCCGCGGCCCCAGGTGCCGAGCAGCGCGGTGGCGGGCAGCGGGCAGTCGTCGAAGGCGAGGACGCGCAGTTCCAGGCCCGGGACGGCCTCGGTGGAGACGCGTTCGAGCGGTCGTGCGCCACCGGCCCGCAGGTCACGCAGCGGTACCAGGAGGGCTGTTAGGGCATTCGCCGCGTCGGCGCGGGCGAAGGCGACGAACAGGTCGGCGTCGGCGGCGTTGCAGACCACCTGCCTGCCGCCGCCGAAGACCAGACCGCCGTCGGCGGAGTGGGTGACGGCGACTTCGTCACCTGCGAAGTCCGCTGCGTGGGCGAAGTACTGGAAGGCGACGGCCATCGATCCGCCCGCACGCAGCGTGTCGGCGGTCAGCCGCTGTTGCTCCTCGTCCCCGTTGATCCACACCTGTGTGGCCGCCAGGAAGGAGGTCAGCACGGAGCGGACGGCCAGGGCCACGTCGCGGCGGAAGACCGGGCGCAGCAGCAGGCCCAGCACGTCGACGCCGTCGAGGTTGCCGCCGAGCTCGGTGGGCACGAACTCCGCGGCCAGCCCGAGGTCCCGGGTGAGGGAGAGGGCGGCCTGCGGGACCGTGCCCGCCCGGTCGGCGGCCAGCAGCGCGCGGAACCCGAGCGGGGCGGCCGCGTCCCAGGGATCGCCGAACGCCGTCTCGATCTCGGCGAACCGGGCCTGCGCCGCTCGGCGTCGTGCGTGCGGCGCGGCACCGCTCATGGTGCCGCTCATGGTGCCGCTCGCGGTCCAGGTGGGCTGAAGTGTCACGGCATGTCCCTCACTCCCTGGTGCAGGCCCTGCCCTCCGGCACGGACGATGATCCGTTCGGGGGCCGGCAGGCGCGAGTCTGTGGGCGGGACATCGCGCTCCGCTGGGGCGGGGCTGGAGTTCGGCTCGTACACGACTCGCCCGGCTCCGCGACAGCGGAGCGGCCGGTCGGTCACCTACGCGGTAGCAATGAACTCCGGTGCATCACACTGCAGTTGGGTGGTGCACTCGGCATAGAGCGCGCGCAGCTCACCGCGCAGGAAGTCCTCCCGGAGCACCGAGCGTCGGACCTTGCCGCTGGTGGTGCGGCGGACCGTGCCCGGCCGGACCAGCACCACGCCCTCCGCGACCGCGCCGAACTCCTCGGCCAGGCAGCGCCGGACCCGGGCCACCAGCTCCGGGTGGCCGCCGTGGGACCGCACGGTGCCGCGGACCTCCTGCACCACGACCAGGTGCTCGCTGCCGCCGCCGACGGCGAAGACCACGGCGGACGCCAGCGTGCCGCCGCACTCCAGCAGTTGGCGTTCGATCTCCTGGGGGTGCAGCGAACGGCCGTCGACCTTCAGCAACTCGCGGTGACGGCCCAGCACATGGAGCTGCCCGCCGAGCAGCGCGCCGAGGTCGCCGGTGGCCAGGAGGCCGCTGCCTCCGGAGTCGGCGCGCCGACCGAAGGTCTCGGCGGTCTCCAGCGGGCGTCCCCAGTAGCCGGGGGCCACGGACGGGCCGCCGACCAGGATCTCCCCCACTGCGCCGTCCGGGAGTCCGGCACCCGTGAGCGGGTCGACGACCACGATCTCCACGCCCGGCGCGGGCGCTCCGCTCGCCACCACGGCCCGGCCGTCGGCCGCGACCGACGTGGGCCGGAGCAGCCCGCGTCCCAGCTGGCGGCGGTCGGCGAGGAAGACCCTGTCCCCCGACTCCCGACCACCCGACTCCCGACCGGCGGCGACCAGCAGCGTGGCCTCGGCCAGGCCGTAGGCGGGGCGTTGGGCACCCTCCGGCAGTCCGGCTGCGGCGAAGCGGCGGCGGAACGCGGCGAGAGTGGTCGCCTGGACGGTCTCGGCCGCGTTGACGGCGGTGTGCCAGCGGGACAGGTCCAACGACGCCAGCTGATCGTCCGTCACCTCCGCCGCGCAGCGGGCGTACGCGGAGTCGGGCGCGGCGGCGGTGGTCACCCCGTACCGGCCGATGGCGCGCAGCCAGGCGGCAGGGTCGTCCAGGTAGAGCTCGGGTGGCATCAGCACCGCGGTCGCGCCCAGCCAGAGCGGGTGCAGCAACTGCCCGATCAGGCCCAGGTCGTGGTAGTACGGCAGCCAGCCGCCGATGCGCGACTGCGGGCCGGTGTCGAAGACCGCACGGACCGCGTCCATGGCGGCGGCCAGGTTGGCCTGGGTGATCCGGACGCCGCGCGGCACGGCGGTGGTGCCGGAGGTGTACTGGATCAGCGCGAGATCACCGCCGGAGAGCCGGGGCGGCGTCCACTCCCCCGGGTCCCGCCGGGCCGCGACGGCGTCGACGACCAGGCACGGCACGTCGTGGCGTCCGGCGGCGGCGAGCAGGCGGGAGATCTCGGCGGCCGACTCGGCGCGCGTGAGGACCAGGCAGGCGGCGCAGTCCTTGGCGATCGCGGTTGTCCGCTCGCCCGCCGCGCGGGAGACGCCGGGCAGCGGCGCGGGGACGGCGACGGATCCGGCGTAGAGGCAGGCGAGCAGGGCGACGACAAGGTCCCGTCCGGGGCTCATGGCGACCAGCACCTGGCGTCCGGCCGCCCGGCGGGCCTGCAGTTCCGCGGCCACCGCCCGTGCGTCGCGGTCGAGTTCGCCTGCCGTGACGCGCTGGTCCCGGCCGTCCGGCCGGACCACGACGAGGGCCTCCCGGTCCGAACGCGTCCGCAGCGCCGCGATGACCTCGGCGACGAGAGTTCGCTCCGCGTGCATGCCATACCCCCATTGCAGGCCGTGCGAGTGATTCTGCGAAGTCTGCGCGCACGGGCTCGGAAGGACCTCGAACGCGACCGGGATTGCGGCTGGACGCGCACTCGTCGGGCCGTGGACCGCGCAATCGGCTGCAACTTCCGGGTGCCACAAGCAAATCCGCACCCCGCTTCGACACGCACGGAAATCCGTTCGCACGCCGCCGAGCAGGGCTCAAGGAGCGTTCGAGCGACGGGCGGCACGGTGGACATCAACCATGCCCGACAAGTCAGGAGACGCCCGATGAGAACCAGACCCGTCCTGCTCGCGGCGGCTGCCACCCTGCTCACCGCAGCCACCACCACCGCGGCCGTGACCACGGCCTCTGCCGCAACCACCCGGGCGTCCGGTGCGGGCTGCCACACGCTGGACGGGCACACCTTCCAGGCGACCACCGACGTGGGCTTCAACGAGAAGATGGCCTACAACGCCGCCGGTACCCAGCTCACCGCGACGGTGACCTCGCCCGGCCCGTTCGGGCTGGCGGTCGGCACCGTGCTGACCGAGAGCGTGTCGACGGCCCAGGTCGCCGACGGCGTCTACACCGTCAGCTGGATCGAGCCCGGAAACTTCACCGTCAGCGAGGCGCAGAACCTCAACTCCGGAACCATGCACCTGTTCTGGACCTACCCCGACAGCTCCGGCAACCAGGTCGGCGAGCAGCACACGGGAACCGTCACCTGCCTGGCCGGCTGACGTCCCGCGCACGCGATCACGCACCACGGTCCGGCCGGGCGACGCCATCAGGGTCCTCCTCGAAACAGAGGTCCGGACCCCCGCCGGGCCGGCGGCCCTGCGACGACGGTGACTGCCCGGTCGATCCGACTCCACCGCAGGGGCGTGCCCGATGAGGGCACTGGCGGACCGATCCCCCTTGCGGACCCATCCTCAAGGAGGCTCCTCCCATGTCCAACAGGTCCAGGCTCACGGTCGCCGTAGGCGACTGGAGCGCCCGGCACCGCAAGACCGCCGTCTTCGGGTGGCTGCTCTTCGTGGTCCTGGCGACGACGCTCGGCAGCATGGCCGGAACGAAGAACACCACCGACGCCGACAACGGCGTCGGCGAGTCGGGGCGTGCCGTGCACGCCCTGGCCGCGGCCGGGCTCGCCCAGCCCGCCGCCGAGTCGGTGTTCATCCAGGCCCAGGGCTTCACCGCCACCGACCCGCGCTTCCACGCCATCGTCGACGCCTCCGTCGCCGCCGTGGAGGCCACCGGCCGCGTCGCGCAGGTGCAGAGCCCGTACACCAGCGGCGCGCTCTCCGCCGACGGCCACTCCGCGCTGGTCGAGTTCGTGATGACCGGCGACCCCGACACCGTCGCCGACCGGGTGCAGCCCGTGCTCGACGCGGTCGCCAAGGTGCAGTCGCAGCACCCGGAGGCGACCGTCGTCGAGTACGGGACCGCCGGTGCGACGAAGGAGTTCAACGACACCTTCAACAGCGACTTCGCGGGCGCGGAGTGGACGGCCGTGCCGCTGGCGCTGGGCATCCTGCTGATCGTCTTCGGCGCGCTGGTCGCCGCACTGCTGCCGGTGGTACTCGCGGTCACCGCGTTCACAGGCGCCTTCGGGCTGGTCGCGCTGACCACCCGGCTGGTGCCCACCAGCTCCGACGCCTCCTCGGTGATGCTGCTGGTGGGTCTGGCCGTCGGCGTGGACTACTGCCTCTTCTACCTCAGCCGGGAGCGCGAGGAGCGGGCCGCGGGCAAGGACCCGCACACCGCACTGCGGATCGCGGCGGAGACCTCCGGCCACTCGGTGCTGGTCTCGGGCCTGACCGTGATGGTGGCGATGGCCGGCATGTTCCTCACCGGGATCGCCGACTTCCGGGCCATGGGCGTGGCCACCATCGTGGTCGTGCTGGTCGCGGTGCTGGGCTCGCTGACGGTGCTTCCGGCGCTGCTGTCGATGCTCGGTGACAAGGTGGACCGGCTGCGCATTCCGTTCCTGGGCCGCCGTCGTCCCTCCCCCGAGGGCGGACGGCTGCTGGCGCCGGTGCTGCGCACGGTGCTGGCCCGGCCGCTGATCTCCGCCCTGGTCGCCACCCTGGCGCTGCTGGGCCTCGCCGTGCCCGTCCTGGGCATGCACACTGCACAGTTGACGGCTGCTCAGGAACTGCCGAGCACCAACGCCGTGGTGCGCACCGGCGAGCAGATCGCCAAGGCCTTCCCCGGCAGCCCGCTGCCGGCCACCGTGGTGGTGCGCTCCTCCGCGGTCGGCGACCCCGCCCAGACGCAGGCCTTCGCCGCCTTCAAGCGGGCCGCGCTGGCGACCGGCAAGCTGCACGAGCCGATCACCGAGGCCGTCCACGCCGACAAGGGCATCGCGGTCATCTCGGTGACCCTGGACGGCACCGGAACCGACGCGCCCAGCGTCGCCGCGCTGAACGTGCTGCGCGGCCAGGTCATCCCGGCGACGCTCGGCAAGCTGCCGGGCGCCGAGGTCGACGTCGCGGGCGACGCCGCCGCGTCGGTGGACTTCAGCAACCAGCTCTCGCACAGCGCGCTGCCGGTCTTCGCCTTCGTGATCGCGCTGGCCTTCGCGCTGATGCTGATCTCGTTCCGTTCCGTGGTCATCGCGATCACGGCGGCGCTGCTCAACCTGCTCTCCGTCGGGGCGGCGTACGGCGCGCTGACGCTGGTCTTCCAGCACGGCGTCGGGGCCTCGCTGATCGGGGCGCGGACGGTCGGCGCGATCACGTCCTGGCTGCCGCTCTTCCTCTTCGTCATCCTCTTCGGCCTGAGCATGGACTACCACGTCTTCGTGGTGTCCCGGATCAAGGAGGGCCACGACCAGGGCCTGGACACCAAGACCGCGGTCGCCCGCGGCATCGGCAGCACGGCGGGCGTGGTCAGCAGCGCCGCGCTGATCATGGTGGGCGTGTTCGCCATCTTCGGCACCCTCTCGGTCACCTCGATGAAGGAGGTCGGCGTCGGCCTGGCCGTCGCGGTGCTGGTCGACGCGACCGTCATCCGCGGGGTGCTGCTGCCCTCGGTGATGACGCTGCTGGGCGAGCGCAACTGGCGCCGCTCGGAGCGGCACACGGGCACGGTGGCGCCCCAGCGTCCGGCGGCGGGCGAGCGTCCGGGGGCGGGCGAGGACAGCGCGGAGGACGCGGGAGAGCCCGTGGCCGCGGGCTGAGCCCTGTTCCACGCACCACTTCCACTCACCGCTTCCCCACACCGCTTCCGCACGCCGCGCCGCCCCCGTCGTCCTGCCTGCGACGGGGGCGGTTGCGCGCAACCGAACGATCGGTCGTGAATCTTTCACGATCCGGACGTTGGGAACTCACGGTCGACTGCGGTACCTGACACTGTCGCCGCACATCCCCGGAATGTGACAGTCGTGACGTCGGGAATCTCGACACGACGTCAAGCCCGCATCAACAGCGGGTCGGCTCACCACGGAGGAACCATGGAGATCGGGATTCTGGGACCCCTGTCCGCAGAGGCCGGCGGCAGATCCATCGTCCCTAGTGCGGGAAAGCCGCGCCAGGTGCTTGCCCTGCTGGCCGTCTACGCCAACCAGGTCGTCCCCGTCCCCACGCTCATCGAGGAGATCTGGGGCAGCAACATGCCCCGCAGCTCCCTCACCACGCTGCAGACCTACATCCTGCAACTGCGGCGGCTGTTGGCGGCCTCCCTGGGTGAACTGAACCCGGGCGCCGCCAAGGGCATCCTCTCCACCCGCCACCGCGGCTACCTGCTGGAGGTCCAGCCGGGCGCGGTGGACGTGCACGAGTACGACCGTATGGCCGCCGAGGGCCACGCCGAGTTCCAGGCCGGCGACGACGCGGAGGCCGTCCGCCTCTACACCCGCGCGCTGGAGCTGTGGCGCGGGCCGGGCCTGGTCGACGTCCCTGTCGGCCCGGTGCTGGAGATCGAGCTGGCCCGCCTGGAGGAGAGCCGGCTGGGCGTCCTGGAGTGCCGGGTGGAGGCCGAGCTGCGGCTCGGGCACCACTCCGAAATGCTCACCGAGCTCATCGAGCTGACGGCCCGTCACCCACTGAACGAGCGGCTGCACGCACAGTGCATGACGGCGTTCTACCGCTCGGGCAAGCAGTGGCGGGCGCTGGAGGTCTACCAGCTGCTTCGCCGCCGCATCGTCGAGGAGCTGGGCATCGAGCCGTGCAGTGGGCTTCAGCGCCTGCACCAGGCGATGCTGTCCGCGGATCCCGCGCTCGACAACACCCTGCACACCCGGGAACGCCCGCTGCTGGAGCTCTTCGCCGCGTAGCGGCGTTGACGCGGACCGGGGGCGCGGAGCGGGGGCGCCGAGCGCCAACAGGGGCGCGGGGAACTGCGCGAGAAACCACTGATCAGCGGATGGCCCTGCGCGTTCCGGGCTCTACGTCACAGGGTGGCTTATCGCGCAGTTCCCCGCGCCCCTGGTGCTGCAACCACCTGCGGCAGCGAAGCACCGGCTTGTCGCGCCCACGCGGCGGAGCCGCACATCAGCAGAGCCCCGCGCCCCTAGCGTGCTGCAACTTCCTGCGGGAGCGAACAGCAGAGCCTCGCGCCCCTGGTGGTGCAACGTCCCGTCTGCCAGATCTCAAGCACGGTTCAAGGGTGCGCAAGCACCATGGCGGAGCTGCCTCGAACGTACGCGATCGGTATGGCGGCGGAGCAAAGGAGAGGACGGAACGCCGAGGCACTCCCGGGAGGTCGGTCGACATGAGGAGCAACACCGCGCACGTCGGCCACCGCCGGCCGGAGGCCGGCCTTCGCACACCCTTCGGCGACAGGTCCGCGCGCGGCCCTCGCGCGCGCCACGCGCTCTGAGACCACGCTCTCCCCTCCCCACCCCACCCACAGCACCGTCACCGGCCGGCGCCCATGGGGAGAAGCGAACGCCGGCCTCCGAAGGGACTCCTCCTACCATGCCGGACACAAGGCGACTCACCACCGCGAACGGGGTCGACCTCCTCATGGACGCCACCAGCGTCTTCGGTCTGCTCGCCGATCTCGCCACCTGGCCGCAGCTGTTCGACGAGGTGGTGCACACCGAGGTGCTCGAGGACGAGAGCACTCGCCAGCTCGGCCGGATCTGGTCGGTCACCGAGGGCAGGCCGCACGCCTGGACCTCCACCAGGCGGCTGGACTGGGCGCGCCGCAGTATCACGTTCCAGCGGGTGGAACCCGTCGAGCCGATCGCGTTCACCTACGGTGAGTGGCACGTCGTGGACCGCGGCAGTGGACGCTGCCGGGTGCTGCTGCGGCAGGACTTCACCGCGGAGGTGCGCGACGACGAGCAGTACGAGCGGTTGCAGGAGCAACTCGGCGCGGCTGCCGTCGGCCAGTTGCACGCGCTGCGGTCCTCGGTGCACACCGGATCCGGCCATGCGGACCTGCAGTTCGAGGTCCGCGCCACCACCGTGCTGCCGTTCGGCCCCGGCCGTCCGGACGCGATCGCGCAGTTGGCGCGGCCGGAGCTGTGGACGCGGCTGCCGCACGTCCGCTCGGCCGAGGCGCACGGCGCGCACGGGCTGTGGAACGCGGGCGGCCACCGGGTGACCGTGCTCAAGCTCGACCGGGTCGACCCGGACGGCGGGTCGGCGCAGCGACAGCAGATGCAGATCGTGCTGCCCCCGACCACGTTCCGGCTGGACAAGCCGGAGACCCCCGACCCCGAAAAACTGGACCCGGAACAACTGGAGCCGGACCACCCGGAGCCGGACCACCTGGAGCGGGTCACCCACGAGCTGGTCTTCAAGGAGTTGGACCCGCCGCCCTCGGTCGCCGCGCACACCGGACGCTGGTCGGTCCGCGCGATCGCCGCCGACAAGGCGCTGGTCACCGTGCGGCACACGGTCACGCTCGACGCGGTCGGCGTCTTCGCCCAGTTCGGCGCCGATGTGACGCTCACTCAGGCCAGGCGGCAGGTACGCGACGCGGTCCTGACCGAGGACGAGCTGCTGCTGGACGGTCTGCGCGACCTGGTCGTCCCCGACGCGGAGGAGCCGACGTGAGGCGGGCGGTGCTGCGGCTGGGACGCCGGGCGCTGCTGCACGTCCTGCGGGCGCTGACGGTCTTCGGTTCGGTCGGCCTCTGCACGCTGGTCCCGCCCTACGAGGGCTGGGACGGACGCTGGGCCGCGCCCGTCACCCCGGAGCGGCGTCGCCGTCTGTGCGGACCGTCCGCCGGGCATCCGGAGCGGCTCTGCGGGAACGTGCCGCTCACCGCGGCCGAGTCGGACCTCGCCGAGCAGTTGGCCGAACTGGCCGACCTCTGGCCCGAATCCGCGCACTGAGCCCTATCCGAGCCACCCCGGACCACCCCGGACCACCCCGGGCCACCCCGTACCTGCACGGCGCGAGCCCGGCTCCAGCGGTCTGCCGCAGTCTGTGGCGGTCCGGGTCTGCGCCGTTTCTGCACGCCCGTTCCGGCACGCCCGCTTCTGCACGCCCGCTTCTGCACGCCCGTCCGTTTCTGCACTTCCGTTCCTACTCGCTCCCGTCCTCCGGAGAGGTCCGCATGATCACCGAGACCACCTTCATCCGTATCGTCCGCGACGACCTCAAGTTGCCGCTGAACGGCATCGACCTGACCGACGGCCTGCCCGCCGACGGCGGCGCGGTCGCCTGGGACTCGCTGCACGTGCTGCGGCTGGTCGCCGCCGTCGAGAAGGAGACCGGGCACCGGATGCCGGTCGGCCCGCTGCTGGCGGACAAGCGCCTCGGCGCCATCTTCACCACCATCCAGGGCGCCGTCCCCGCCGCCTGACGCGCCTGACGCGTCACCGCCTCGCGCCCCCTACGAAGGATGCTGACATGACCGACCTGTTGACGGCCCCGGCGGAGTCCGGCGGGGCCGAGGCGAACCCGGGCGCCGGGTTCCCGACCATCCACGCGGCCGTGGCCGCCCAGGCCGCCGAACATCCCGAGGCGACCGCCGTCGTCTTCCGCGGCAACGCCGTCGACTACCGGACCCTGGACGCCGCGGCCGGCGCGTACGCCGCCCGGCTCGCCGAGTTCGGGGTCGGTCCCGGGGACGTCGTCCCGGTCCGGATGCCGCGTTCGCCGCAGCAGTTCGCGGTGCTGCTGGGGGTGTTGGCCACCGGCGCCGCCTACGCCGCCTTCGACCACCGCTGGCCCGCCGACCGCGTGGCCGGGCTGCTGGGACAGCTCCAGCCCAAGGTGTTCGTCTCCGACGCCGCCGAGGTGGCCGACGCCGCCGTCGCGAGCCTGGAGCACGGCGTCCGGGAGGCCATGGCGCGCTGGGAGCCGCCAGTCGAGCCGCTGACCCAGGCGGCCGAGCGCGGCGGTCGTCCCAGCCCGGTGGAGGTCGACGCGACCGACGCCGCCTGTGTCTTCTTCACCTCCGGCACCACCGGCACGCCCAAGGGCGTGGTCTCCACGCACCAGGCCACCACCCGCCTCTTCGGCGGCCCCGACGGCCTCCCCGGCTACGGCCCCGGCGGCGGCACGCTGCAGGCCGCGCCGTGTGCCTGGGACGCGTTCAGCCTCGAGGTCTGGGGCATGCTGACCACCGGAGGCACCGTCGTGATCAGCGAGGACGACTACCTGCTCCCCGGCGTGCTGCGGGACGCGGTCGCCGACCACGGCGTGGACACCGTCTTCCTCACCTCCTCGCTGTTCAACCTCTTCGTGGACATGGACCTGGAGTGCTTCCAGGGCGTCGACGCCGTCTACACCGGCGGCGAGCGGCTCTCGGTGGCCCACATCGAGCGGTTCCTGACGGAGCTTCCGCAGGCCCGCCTCTTCAACGCCTACGGCCCGGTGGAGAGTTGCATCTACGCCACCACGCACGAGCTGGGCCTCGCCGACCTGGGCACCCCCGGCGGCCTGCCGATCGGTGTCCCGGTCGCCGCCACGGACGTGCTGGTCGTGGTCGACGGCCGCCTGGCCGCGCCGCGCGAGGAGGGCGAGATCTGCATCGGCGGCGCCGGACTCGCCCAGGGCTACCTGGGCCTGCCCGAGCTGACGGTGGAGAAGTTCCCGACGCTGCTGCTGGACGGCCGTCCGATCCGCGTCTACAAGACCGGCGACCTGGGCTTCCACGACGAGGACGGCGTGCTGCACTTCCGCGGCCGGTCCGACCGCCAGGTCAAGGTGCGCGGCTACCGGATCGAGCCCGGCGAGATAGAGAGCGCGGCGACGCGCGTGCCGGGCGTCCGTCGTGCCGTGGTGGTCCCGGTCCCGGGCAAGACCGCGGCCTGGGAGCAGATCGCGCTCTTCTACGTGCCGGGTGGGCTGGACGACGCGCTGGAGGGCGACGTCCCGGCGGGCGCGACCGAGAACGACCCGGCCGGCCTCGCCTCGGCCCTGGCGACCGGCCTGCCGCCGTACCTGGTGCCGGACGTGATCCGGGTCGTGGCCGAGTTCCCGATGACGCCCAACGGCAAGGTCGACGAGAAGGCGCTGCTGGCTCTGCTGGGATGAGACGAGCCACATACGGAAGGCGCCGCCCGGAGCAACTCCGGGCGGCGCCTTCGTGGTTCGGCCGGGTGGTGAGCGGCGGTCCTCAGTGCTCCTGGCCCCACACGCGGGCGAGGACGCCGCTGAGCACGACCAGGAAGGCGAAGACCGCCGCGGGCGCGGTCTTCCACCAGGCGGCGAGCGCCGCGACACCGAGGCCGTACCAGACGATCTCGAACCCGATGCGCGGCACGCCGTGCAGCGGGTACGGCGCGCCGTTGGGCGCGCCGAACAGCGCCCACAGCACGATCATCAGGATCGGCCCGCCGATGCCGAGGATAAGACGGGGCAGCAGTTTGGGGCTGGCGGTGAACCCCCAGCCGCAGACGGACACGTACACCACAAGCTCCAGCAGGAACGCCAGACCGGCGTTGGCGTTCTTGGCCAGCTCAAGCACGGAAGGTCACCCTCCAGGCAGGCCGACCGGCCGGTCCCGACATGGTTCTGCGGGGCCGGCCGGTCGGCGGGTCATTGGGACAAGGCTACTGAGGGACGACCGTCACCAGGAGGGGGTTTCCAGCACCTCGAGCACGGCGACGGTCCACATGAAGCCGATGCCTGCGCCCGCGGTGACGATCAGGTCGCCGGGCTTGGGCCGACCGGTCTCGACGAGCCGGTTCAGGCCGATGATCTGGTCGCCGCCGCCCATGTGGGCGTAGTCGAGGCCCCAGTCGTAGACGGTGCTGTCGGGGTCGAGGCCGAGGGCGCCGTGGAAGCCCCACTCGACGATCGTCTTGGACATGTTGGCGTGGATGAACCACTGGGTGTCGCCGAGCTCGGTGTCGGCGTCGGTGAGGGCCTGGGTGAGGACCGCGCCGAAGTTCTTGTTGATGCGGGCGATCGCCTCGTCGTAGCCGCCCTCGTTACGCGTCAGCCAGTGCTTCTTGCGGCCGGCCAGGTCGACGGCCTCGCCGTTGTGGAACGGCGCCGGGGTCCACGCGTCGCTGCCGCGGTAGAGCGGCTCCAGGGACGGGTCGCCGTGGCTGGCGGTGGAGCGGACCTTCAGGAAGCCGCCCTGGGTGGAGAGGACGACCGCGCCCGCGCCGTCGCCGTAGACGACCTGGTCGTCGGCCTTCCAGCGGTCCCAGTAGGGCAGCTTGAACGCGTCGCCGGTGGTGACCAGGGCGGCGGTGTGCTCCGGACGGGCGGCGATCCAGGAGGCCGCGACCTCGGTGGCCGCCAGGCCGCTGTTGGAGCCCTGGCGCACCTCGAAGGCCGCGCCGTGGCCGCCGACGGTCTCGTTCTGCACGTAGTGGGCGGGCGTCCAGACGTCCTGGCCCTGGTGGCCGACGCTGGCGTGGACGGTCACCGCGAACTCCTCGGCCGCGATGCCCGAGCGCTCGACGGCCTGGCGCCCGGCGGCGGCGGCCATGACCGGCCCGGTCTCCTCCTCGGAGGCGACGCGGACGCCGCGGTAGCCGTTGGCCTCGCGCTCGCCCTCGCCGTAGAGGCCGTCCGCGACCGCCTGCTCGGCGGTGAAGACCTGCTCCGGCAGGTAGGCGCCGAGACCGGCGATGTACAGGTTCTGCCAGCGCATGGCGTGCTCCTCGTGTGGTTGGAAAACCGGACTGTCCGGGGATCTGTCAGCGGGGTCTGTCTGCGGTCGGCCTGCGCCAGCCGACGGTCCCAGCATCGGCGTCCGTCCTCGAACGCCCCTCGAACCGGGGTACACGTCCGGACACGCGTGACGGCGCCGACCCAGGCCGGGTCGGCGCCGTCACCGTTCCTACCTCAGGCCGGGACCAGTTCCAGCTCCCGTGCGTCCGAGACCAGTTGGCGGGTGAAGCCGGCGAACGGCTCGCCCAGGAAGTAGAAGTGACCGCCGGGGAAGAAGCGGGTGTGGAAGTCCCCGCTGGTCTCCTCCTCCCAGGCCAGGACCATGTCCAGCGGCGCCCAGGCGTCACCCATCCCGCCGAAGGCGAGGATCGGGCAGCCCAGCGGCTCCCGGCCGGCCGAGGGCCGGTAGGAGTCGACGGCCTTGAGGTCGGCCCGGCTGATCCGCAGGAAGCGCTCGACGAAGCCCGGCACCTCGCGGATCCGGTCCGGCGTGCCGCCCAGCGCCAGCAGCTCGGCGAGCAGCTCGTCGTCCTCCAACTCGTGCAGGCCGCGCGAGACCTGCGCCTGGTAGGCCGGGGCGGCCCGGCCGGAGACGACGACGAAGGACGGCGCGCTGCCGCTCGCCTGGAGCCGACGCGAGACCTCGACCGCCAGAATGGCGCCGAGACTGTGCCCGAACACCGCGAACGGGGCGTCCAGCCACGGTTGGACGTCCGCGACGGCCAGGTCGATCAGCTCCTCCATGTCGTGGAGCGGCTGCTGGCCGTGGCGCTTGCCGCGGCCGGGCAGGTCCAGCAGGACCAGGTCCCAGTCCTCCGGCAGCGCCCGGCTCATGGGGTAGTAGACGGACGCGGAGCCGCCCGCATGGTGGAAACCGATCAGGCGCAGTCTCGGCTTCTCCACCGGACGCGGTCGCACGAAGGGGGTCATGCGCTCTGCTCCAGATCCTTGTTGAGGGAGGCCTCGCTGACGGAGACGCTGCTGACGACGAAGGTGCTGAGCCGCAGGAACAGCTCGTCCAGCGGGATCTCCTCCAGGAAGTGGTCGAGCGGGACGTCCTCGACGCCGTACTCGTCCTCGATGGCGATGGTGAGCTGCATGGCGCAGAACGAATCGCCGCCGACCTCCGCGAACGGGCGGGTGCCGTCGAGCTCGTCGGCCCGCAGGACCTCGGCGAGCTTGGCGCGCAGGAACTCCTCGACCTCCCGGGTGCTCTCCGCCGCCGGGGTGGCCTCCTCGTCCGGCGTGCCGTGCTCCTGGGCCTCGACACCGTGGCCACCGCCCGTTCCCGCGGGCGGCATCTCGTCGACCCAGCAGCGGCGACGGCGGAAGGCGTAGGTCGGCAGGTCGCCGAGCAGCTCGGCCCCGGCCGGACGCAGTGCCTCCCAGCGGAGTTCGGCTCCGGCGGTGTGCAGCGCGCCGAGCGCGGTCAGCAGCAGCTCCGGCGTCCGCGCCGGGTCCGCGCCGAGCAGCGGGAGGAGCGTGCCGCCGTCCACCTCCAGCGCGGCGTGGACGCCGCCGGGCAGCGCCACCTCGCCGGACTGGACGCGGACGCCCAGCCCGACCAGCAGCTCGCGCAGGCCACTCCCCCCCTGGAGAAGGCCCGGGTACGTCGCCCCCAAGGCCTCCAGCGCGGCGGCGAGTTGCGGGCCCTCGGCGACGCCGAGCCGGACCGCGGGCGCCTCGCCGACCGGTGCGGCAGGGTGCTGCTCGACGGCCGTGCGCAGCGCCTGCGCCAGCTCGGTCCCGGTGGCGCCGGTGACGGCGATCCGGTACTCGAAGGCGGTGCGGCCGACGCGCAGCGTGTGGCAGGCCGAGTGGAGCCGGGCGCGGTCCGCCTGCTCCAGTACCTCGGCGGTGCCGACGGCCAACTGGTAGAGGCTGTCCGGGTGCCGCGCGGAGAGCACGACCAGCTGGGGCCCGGCCTCCGCGCCGGCAGCGCCAGTTGCAGGCACGGGCTCGTACGCCTCCAGTACCGCATGGGCGTTGGTGCCGCTCATGCCGAAGGCGCTGATCCCGGCCACCCGGCGGGCGAACGCCTCCGGCCACGGCGCGGACCGGCGCGGAACGGTGAGCCGGGTGCGCTGCCACGGGATGAAGCTGTTCAGCTCGCCGTCGTCCTCCGACAGCGCGGCCGGGATGACGCCGTGACCGAGCATCAGCACCACCTTGATCAGCCCGGCCAGTCCGGCGGCGGCCTCCAGGTGGCCGATCCGGGACTTGACGCTGCCGATCGCCAGCGGCGCAGTCCGGCCCTTGGCGCCGGAGCCGACCACCGCGTCCAGCGCACCGGCCTCGATCGGGTCGCCGAGCGAGGTGCCGGTGCCGTGCGCCTCGACCCAGCCGACCTCGGCCGGGTCGACCCGGGCGTCCTGGTAGGCAGCCCGGATGACCTGCTGCTGAGCAGGTCCGTTGGGCACCGTCAGGCCGGAGGAGGCCCCGTCGTGGTTGACGGCGGTGCCGCGCAGCACGGCCAGCACCGGACGGCCCTCCGCCTCGGCGTCGGCCAGCCGCATCAGCACCATCGTGCCGATGCCCTCGCCCCGGCCGTAGCCGTCGGCGGCGGCCGTGAAGGACTTGGACCGGCCGTCCGGGGCCAGGGCCCGGCTCTGGCACAGGGAGACCATCAGGTCCGCCGAGATCAGCAGGTTGGAACCGGCCACGAGCGCGTAGCGGCACTCCTCACGGCGCAGGCTCTGCGTCGCCTGGTGCAGCGCGACCAGCGAGGACGAGCAGGCCGTGTCGACGCTGAGCGCCGGGCCGGAGAAGCCCATCACGTAGCTGATCCGCCCGGCGGCCATCGAGTGGCCCGCGCCGATCCCGTAGTAGGGGTCGATCGCGGACTTGTCCTCGCGGCCCGCGAACCGCTCCGCGTACTCCGAGGTCATGATGCCGAGGAAGACCCCGGCGTCGAGCCGCTCCTGCCGGCGCACCGCGATGCCGGCCCGCTCGAAGGCCTCCCAGGAGGTCTCCAGCAGCAGGCGCTGCTGCGGGTCGATCGCCTCGGCCTCGCGCTGCGAGATGCCGAAGAACGCGGGGTCGAACTCGCCGATCCCGTCAAGGAATCCGGCGCGGTCGACGTAGGAGCGGCCGGGCCGCCCGGGCTGCGGGTCGTGGACGGCGCGCAGCCCGGGACGGTCGGCGGGGATCGGGCCGAGGCCGTCCGCGTCGGAGGTCAGGAAGTTCCAGTACTGCTCGGGGGTGGTCACGCCGCCCGGCAGCCGGAGCGCGACGGACACGACGGCCAGCGGGGAGTGCCGGGCGTCCTCCAGCTCGCGCACCCGGTTCCTGAGGGTGCGGGAGAGCCGGAGTTGGTCCTCCATCAGGGCACGGATCTCTTCGAGTTGCATGGTCGTCCTCAATTCGACAGGTCGTGTCGTACGGCTTCGAGCAGCTCGTCCAGGCTGAGCCCGCCGAGGTCGGCGTCGGGGTCGACCGGCTCGGTGTTCGGTACAGGGAGGGGCGTGACGGACGTGACGGGCGCGGTGGGCGCGGCGAACGCGGGCCCGTCCGACTGCGCCGCCGACTGGTCCTCTTCGGAGAGCAGTTCGGCGAGGCAGCGGGTCAGCGCGGAGACGGTCGGGTGGTCGATGGCCACCGTCGCGGGAAGGTCCAGGTCGAGGGCGTGCTCCAACTCGGACCGCAGGTCGATCACCATGATCGAGTCCAGTCCGAGGTCGGCGAAGCCCACCGAGTCGCGGACCGCGCCGGGGTCGCCCAGCAGGCGGCCGACCAGCTCGCGGACCGACTCCAGCAGCAGCTCCTCGCGGACCGGGCCGGGCACCTCCGAAAGGCGGCGGCGCAGCCCGCCCCGGTCACCCGCCGCCGGAGCGGCGGCCGATGCGGCGGACAGGCCCGATCGGGCCGGGGCGTCCGTCGGGATCAGCCGCTCGACCAGCGCGGACGCCGGGGATCCGGCGAGCCGCTCCCGGTAGCGGGCGGGATCCAGCGCCACGGCCGCCAGCCGCGGCAGGTCACCGGCTACGGCCAGTGCCAACAGCGGACGCGCCTCCTCGTCACTGAGGGGCTTGACGCCCATCCGCTCCGCCGCGCGGCTCACCACCGCGTTGCCCGCCAGGCCGGGACGGTCCTGCGGCACCCACGGACCCCAGTTAACCGCAGTCGCCGGCACGCCGGACGCCCGCAGACGCCGGGCCAGACCGTCCAAGTAGCCGTTGGCGGCGGCGTAGTTGACCTGCCCGGCGGAGCCCAGCAGGGCGGAGACGGAGGAGAAGAGGACGAAGGCGTCCAGCTCCTGTCCGGCCTCGGCCACGGCGTGCGCCAGGTTCTCCGCGCCGAAGGCCTTGGCCGCGAAGACGCGGTCGAAGGATTCCGGCGTCAGCTGGTCGAAGGGCCGGTCGTCGGTGCCGCCCGCGAGGTGGAAGATCCCGCGCAGCGGCGTCGCGGCACGTGCGCTGCGGACCGCCTCGACGCAGTCCTCGGCCCGGGTGACGTCCCCGGCGACCACGGTGACCGCGACTCCGGCCTGCTCCAGCTCGGCGATGACCGCGCGGGCCACCTCGTCGGGCTGCGAGCGGCCCATCAGGGTCAGCGCCGGAGCGCCCTGGGCAGCAACGGTGCGGGCCACGCTGAGCCCGAGGGCGCCCAGGCCGCCGGTGATCAGCACGCCGCCCTGCCACTGCGGGTCCTCCGGCGCGTCCTCGGCCGCCTCCAACCGGGCCACCCGGACCCCGTCCGCGCCGAGCGCGAACCGGGACTCGGAGAGATCGGCGGAGACCGCGCGCGTCAGCAGCGCGGACAGCTCGGCGGCGTCCCACTCCGGCTCCAACGCGACGCGCAGCAGCCGACGTTGGGCGTCCTCGACCTCCAGGGCGGCGAGCATGCCCCAGACGCTCTCGCGGGCCGGAGCGGTCGCCGCGTCGGCGCCCGCCAGCACCACGTACGGGGTCTGCCTGCCGGTCTCGTCGGCCAGTTGGGCGGCGAGACCGGTCGCGGCGGCGAGCGCCTCGGCGGCACCGGCCGGGGCGTCGTCGCCGAAGGCCAGCAGCCGGGCGTCGAGCACCAGGTCGGCACTGCCCTTGGCACTGCCCTTGGCGCTGGTCGTCACCGTGTGGCCCAAGCCGCGCAGGGACTTGGTGAGCGCCTTGGCACGGGAGTGGGTCCCGCCGACCAGCCGGATCCGCAGCGGGGCTGCTTCAGCCGACTCGGCCTTCGGAAGCGGGTACCAGCCGAGCGTGTAGGCGTGCGCGACGCCGCCGCGCAGGCTCTGCTCCAGCACCGCACGCGGCGCGTGCCGGACCCGGAAGCTGTCGGCGACCATCACGCTGCCGCCGTCGGCGCGGAACATGTGCAGGTCGGCCGTCTCCACCCGGCTGCGGCCGTTCGGCAGCGGCTCGGCGCGGGTCACGCTGACGTGGCCCCACAGCTCCTCGCCCGCTTCGGGACGGCCCGGGAAGGAGATCCTGGTCGCGGCGAACGGGATCGCCAGCGAGGGCGCCTCCTCCGCCACGTCGTCGACCATGAAGCCGGCGATGGACTGGAAGCAGGAGTCGATCAGGCCCGGGTAGATCTCGTAGTTGCCCACCGGGTCCGGCAGTTCGGGCTGGGCGTAGCGGACCAGCGCCTCGGTGCCGCGGATCCACACGTCGGCGATCCAGCGGAAGGACGGGCCGAGCGTGTAGCCCAGCTCGCGGAAGTACTGGTAGAACTCCGCGCCCGTGATGTGCCGGTCCGCCGAGGCCTGGAAGGCCGCGCGGTCGGGCGTCGGGTGCACGGCCGGGCGGGGTTCGCCGACCCGACCGCTGATGTGGCGCTGCCAGACGCCGCGCTCCGGGTCGAGCAGCGAGTGGACGCTCAGCTCACGCGCGTCCTTGCCACCGTGGGAACCGGTGCCGACCAGGATCTGCGTCTCGTACCGCTCGCCGTCCTTGATGACCAGCGCGCGCGGGCAGACCAGGTCCTCGACGGCGAACGGCCGTCCCTCGCCCGCGAGTGCGGAGAGCACGGTGGCCAGGTGCGAAGCGGCCGGGGTGACCACGGTGCCGTAGAGGCGGTGGTCGGTCAGGTAGGCGGGGAAGTCCGAGCGGCGCTCGAACGAGAACGCACGACCGGACAGGGCGGGCGAGTGGAGCTCGCTCCCCCAGTGCCGGGTACTGCGCGGGCCCGCTTCAACCGGGACACGTGAGCCCTCAGCACCAGAGGTCGTCCAGTAGCGGGTCGCCGCGAACGGGTAGCGCGGGGCCTCGGCGCGGTCCGCGCCGGTCGCCGCCTGGACGGCGGTCCAGTTCAACTCCGCGCCCTGCTCGTACAGGGCCTGGGCGGCGGCCAGCATGACCGCCCGCTCGTCACCGCCGCGTCGCAGCGACGGCGCCACCCCACCCGCCGGAGCGAGACCGGCGGCGGAGACCAGGTTGCCCAAGGTGCGGTCCGGGCCGATCTCCAGGCAGAAGTCGATGTCCAACTCGGCCAGCTGCGCCGCGCCCTGGTGGAACAGGACGGGACGCCGGACGTGACGGCCCCAGTAGGCCGGGTCGTACTCGTCCGGGCGGGCCAGCTTGCCCGTGACGTTGCTGACGATCGGGATGCGCGGCGCGGCGAAGGAGAACGGCGCCATCACCGCCTCCAGCTGCGGCAGGATCGGCTCCATCAGCCGCGAGTGGAAGGCGTGCGAGACGACCAGGTTGCGTGCCTGGACCTTCCGCTCCTTCATCCGCGCGGCGAACTCGGCCAGCAGCTCCGGCGCACCGGCCACCACCACGGACGACGGACCGTTGACGGCGGCGATGTCGATACCCCGCCCGCTTTCGGCACCCAGGCCGCTCTCGGCGAGCCACTCGGTGACCTGTTCCAGCGTCGCCGCGACGGCCAGCATGCCGCCATGCTCGGTGCCCTGCATCAGCCGGGCCCGCTCGGTGATCAGGGCCAGGCCCGCCTCCAGGGAGAGCACCCCGGCGTGGATCGCCGCGGCGACCTCGCCGACGCTGTGCCCGATCACGGCGGACGCGGTCACGCCCCACGAGCGCCACAGCTCGGCCAGCGCCAGCTCCAGCGAGACCAGCGCGGGCTGCGTGTACTGCGTCTGGTTGACCAGGTCCTTCTCCACGCCGTGGAAGAGGAGTTGGTGCAGCGAGATGCCCAGCGCCGGGGCCGCGATCCGGTCGCAGGCGTCGAAGGTCTCGCGGAAGACCGGCTCGCTCTCGTAGAGCCTGCGGCCCATGCCGAAGTACTGGCTGCCCTGGCCGGAGAAGAGGAACGCCACCTTGGGCGCGCGCTCCGCCGGGCCGTGCGCCTCTTCCTTCTCCAGCGCGGCAGCCAGCTCCTCGCGGGTGCGGCCGACGACCGCGCGCCGCATGCCCAGGTGCGCCCGGCCGCGACCGGCGGTCACGGCCAGCCCGGCCACCTGCGCGTCCGTCGCCTGCGCGAGGCGCTCGCGCCAGCCGTCGGCGACCCGGGTCAGTCCCTCCGCGTCGGGTGCGGAGAGCGGCAGCAGGAACGGCCCCTCGGCCACCTCCTGGCCCGCACCGGACGCCGGACGCGGTGCGGCCTCGCCCACGATCACATGGGCGTTGGTGCCCGAGAAGCCGAAGCCGGAGACCCCGGCCAGGCGCGGCCTGGCACCGTTCCCACCCGCCCGCCACGGGATCGCCTCGTCGACGACGCGCAGGTTCATCTCCCGCCACGGCACCCGCGGGTTGCGGGTGTCCGCGTGCAGGTTGGCCGGCAGCACGCCGTGACGCAGCGCCAGCACCGTCTTGATGACGGCGGCGACACCGGAGGCGGACTCGCAGTGGCCGATGTTGCTCTTGACCGAGCCGATCATCAGCGGCCGACCCGGCTCCCGGCCGCCACCGAAGGCGGACCAGGCGGCGCTCAGCTCGATCGGGTCGCCGAGGGCGGTCCCGGTGCCGTGCGCCTCCAGGTAGTCGATGTCCGCGCCGGTGACGTTCGCGTCGGCCAACGCGGCGGCGATGACGGCCTGTTGGGCCTTGCCGCTCGGGGCGGTGAGCCCGGAGGACGCGCCGTCCTGGTTGACCGCGCTGCCGTGCAGCACGGCCAGCACGCGGTCACCGTCGCGCTCGGCGTCACTGAGCCGCTTCAGCACCAGCACGCCGCAGCCCTCCGCCCGGACGAAGCCGTCGGCCTCGGCGGAGAAGGTCTTGCAGCGGCCCTCGGGCGACAGCATGTGCGCCCGGCTGACGGCGACCGAGCACTCGGGCGAGGCGATCACGTTCACCCCGGCCGTCAGCGCGGCGTCCGTCTCCCCGGCGCGCAGCGAGCGCATCGCCAGGTGCAGCGCGACCAGGGAGGAGGAGCAGGCGGTGTCGATCGCCAGCGCGGGGCCGTTGAGGCCCAGCAGGAAGGCGAGGCGACCGGCGGCGGCGTTGAGCGCGGTGCCGGTGGAGTAGTACGCGTCGAGCTGGTCCAGTCCGTCGCGCTCCAGCAGGCGGGCGTAGTCGGAGTTGGAGATACCGAGCCAGACGCCGGTCCGGCTGCCCTTGAGGCCGTGCGGGTCGGTGCCGCTGTCCTCCAGGGCGTGCCAGGCGACCTCCAGCAGCAGCCGGTGCTGCGGGTCGAGGCTGCGCGCCTCGCGGGCGGGGATGCCGAAGAACCCGGCGTCGAACCGGGCCCGGTCGGTGAGGAACCCGCCCTGGTCGGTGGTGATCCGCCCGGCCTTGACCGGGTCGGGGTCGGTGAGCCGCTCGCGGTCCCACAGGTCCGTGGTGACCGCGCCGACGCCGTCCCGGCCCTCGCGCAGCAGCGTCCAGAGCTCCTCGGTGGAGTCCGCGCCGGGGAAGCGACCGGCCATGCCGACGATGGCGATGGGTTCGTGGGCGGTGGGCCTCACCGGTTCGGGCTGAACCACGCGCTCAGCAGGCGCGGGCGCGACGGGAGTCACGACCGGCGCCGCTCCGACGACCGGCAACGGCGCGGGCGCGGGCGCGACAGCAACTGGAACCACGGGCTCGACCGTCACCGGAGCGATCAACTCCAGGAGTCGTTCCGTCAGTTCGGCGACCGTCGGGTGGTCGAAGACATCTGTCACCGAGAGCGGCACGGCGTACTCGTCGGCGAGGGCGGTGGCCAGGTCGGAGGCCATGATCGAGTCGAGGCCGAGATCCAGGAAGCCCCGGTCCTCCTCGATCGTCCGGCCCTCGGCGTGGCCGAGGATCGCGGCGACCGTGCGGCCGACGCGCGAGCGCAGGCCCGCCGCGCGGACCGCCTCCGGCAGCGCCAGCACCTCTGCGGCACCCATACCGTTCGGAGTTGACACGACAGTGGCGGCAGCGGACTTCGGTGCCACCTCGTCGAAGAGCGGGCGGGCCCGGCGCGAGGACATCACCGGGATGAAGCGCGGCCAGTCCACCTCGCAGGCCAGCAGCAGCGGGTCGTTGCCCGAGGCGGGCACCGCCAGGGCTGCCGCGCCGGTCTCCGGGGTGAGCGAGACGACGCCCATCCGGGCCAGGTCGGCGCGACTGTCGGCGTCGGCCATGCCGTCCAACGCCCAGGGCCCGAAGGCGACGACGCTGGAGGGCAGGCCCGCAGCGGCGCGGACCGCGCCGATCGCGTCCAGACCGCCGTTGGCCGCCGCGTAGGCGCCGTAACCGTCGGTGCCCCACAGGGCGGAGACGGAGGAGGTCTGAACGAAGAAGTCGAGCGGCCACTGACTGCTCATGCTCTGCAGGTGCAGCCACCACGCGCCGTCGAACTTGCCGCGCAGGGCGGCCAGGTAGGAGTCCGTATCGGCGTCGGCCAGCGCGCCGTGCGGGAGCGTACCGGCGGCGTGGACGACGCCACGGATCTCCGGTAGTCCCGGCAATTCGGCTGCGGCCGAGGTGAGGGCCTGCGCCAGCGCGCGCGGGTCGGCGACGTCGGCGGCGGCGTAGCGCGCCTGGACGCCGTCGGCGCGCAGCGAGGCGAGCAGTTCCCGTGCGGGCTCGGCGAGTTCGCCCTCCGGTCGGCGGCCGAGCAGCAGCAGGTGACGCGCGCCGCGTCGGACGAAGTCGGCGATCAGGGCGCGTCCGACGCCGCCGAGGCCACCGGTCAGCAGGTAGGTGGCGTCCGGACGGATCGTCAGCGGCTGGACGGTGGTCACTTCGGAGGACGACGTCACGCGGGCGACCAGGACCTCGCCGTCGCGGACGGCCGCCAGGTCCTCGCCGTCCGGGGCGGCCAGCAGGCGCAGCAGCGCGTCGGCGTCGGCCGCGGTCGGCTCGGCCGGGAGGTCGACGACACCGCCCCAGCTGCGCGGCGACTCCAGGCCCAGCACGGGCGCGAGGCCGTGCAGCAGACCGTGGTCGGTGGCGCTGATCACGTCCCCGTCGCGGACCGGACGGCTGCCCCGGGTGAGCGCGAAGGCGCGGCCGTCGGTGGTGGCGAGGGCGAGCACGGCGTCGGTCGTGGCCGCGCAGAGTGCGGCTCCGGCGGCGGCCGGGTCGAAATCACCTGCGGCCTCGGGCAGCGCGGTGGCGCGGAACGCGAGCGCCAGCGTCACGGGCCCGGCCGGGCGGGCGGCCCAGAGCTGCTCCCATTCCGCGCGAGACTGCGGGAGTGCGGCGCGGTCCCAGCCGTCGGGCAGCGCGAGGTCCGCGATGCCGGCCGGGGCGAGCACCGTCCCGGTCCGCCCGGCGCGGGCGGCAATGGATGCGATAACCGACGCTTCGTCACCCGCCAGTACCAGCAGGCCCGTTGTGACGTCGACCGCAGGAGTGTCGGATGCGGGGGCCACCCACGGCCGCCACGCCAGGGCCTGCCGGGTCAACGCCGGAGCGGCGGCAACCGCAGCCGTCTCGACCGCCGTCTCCTCCGGGGCGTGGCGCTGACGCTGCCACGGGTAGGCGGGCAGCGTGAGCACCCGGCGCGGCAGCGCGGCGAGCGCCTCCGGCGTGGCGTCGTCGACCAGGGTGACGGCGGTGTCCGGCGTCCCCGCCGCCAGCGCGGCGAGCGCCTTCAGCGCGGCGGCCCGGTCACCGGCAGCAACTCGCGCGCGAACGGCCTGCCGGGAGCGGCCGAGCGTCACGGTGTACGCGTAGGCGGCGTAGTCGGCGTCCGTCGCCGCCCGCAGCGCCTCCTCGTGGCGACGGGCGAGTTGACGCAGCGCGCCCGGCGTCGCGGCGGAGAGCTCGAAGCCGGTCGGCTCACCGTTGTCCACAGCCTGTGCATCAGCAGCACCGGCCTCCGGAGCAGCGCCCAGCACGATGTGCGCGTTGGTGCCGCTCATGCCGAACGAGCTGACGCCCGCGTAGCGACCGCCCGGACCGGTCGGGTGCCACGGCGTCAGCTCGGTGGCGAAGGTGATGCCCGTGCCGTCCAGCTCGATCCGCGGGTTGCGGGTGCGGAAGTGGACCAGCGGCGGGACCGCCTTCTCCTTCAGGCAGAGCACGGCCTTGATCAGGCCCGCGATGCCCGCCGCCGCCTCCAGGTGGCCGACGTTGGCCTTGACCGAGCCGACGTGCAGCGGCGCACCGCTGTTGCGGCGGCCGAGCGCGCCCGCCAGGCCCTCCATCTCGATCGGGTCGCCGAGCGAGGTGCCGGTGCCGTGGGCCTCGATCAGGCCGATGTCGGCGGGCGTAAGGCCGGCGTCCTTGAGCGCGTCGCCGATGAGGGCCGTCTGGGCGAGGACGTTGGGCGCGGTGAAACCGCTGGAACGACCGTCCTGGTTGACGGCGGAGCCCTGGATCACGGCGTGGATCCGGTCCCCGTCCCGGACGGCGTCGTCCAGGCGCTTGAGCACGAGCACTCCCGCGCCCTCACCGCGCGTGAAGCCGTTGGCGCGCGCGTCGAACGGCTTGCACAGCCCGTCCGGCGCCAGCGAGCGGGTCTGCTCCACCAGCCGCGTCGAGCGCGGCGACAGCACCAGGTTGACGCCACCGACCAGCGCGGTGTCGCACTCGCCGCGCCGCAGCGCCTGTCGGGCCAGGTGGACGGCGACCAGCGAGGACGAGCAGGCGGTGTCGACGGCCATGGCTGGACCGGTCAGACCCAGGGTGTAGGAGAGGCGGCCGGCCGCGAAGCAGTGGCCGTTGCCGGTGGCCCAGTAGGCGTCCGGCTCGCCCTGCATCCAGTCGCGGTAGTCCTGGCCGGTGATGCCGACGTAGAGGCCGGTGCGCGCGTCGGCCAGGGTCTCGGGGACGATCGCGGCGTCGTCCAGCGCCTCGGCGGCGACCTCCAGCAGCAGCCGGTGCTGCGGGTCCAGGCCGCGGGCCTCACGGGGGCTGATGCCGAAGTAGTCGGCGTCGAACTCCAGGACCTCGTCGAGGAATCCGCCGCGGTGCGGCAGCTTCTCCCACTCCGGGGCGAAGCGGCCCATCCGGGCGCGCGGCATCGGGCGGACCAGGTCGGCCCCGCCGGAGAGGGCCTGCCAGAAGCCGTCGAGATCTTCGATGCCGCCGGGCAACCTCAGCCCGATGCCGACCACGGCGAGTGGCTGCGGGCCACTCGCCGCGTCGAGTTGGGCCCGGAGGCGGCGGATCGTGTCCATCGCCCGGGTCAGCGGCGTCGTCGCCGGTGCGCCGGAAGGTGCGCCGGAAGGCGTGGCAGCGGCGGCTGTTGTGGTGTCGGAGCTCGGTTGCATGGGTCTGCACGTCCTCACAGGAAGGGATCGGGTCTCCCGGGCGCGGGCGCGGGGGTGCCCGGCACCCCCGCCCAGCCGAAGCCGGGCAAGGGGTACCGGGCTTACGGCAGCGCTCAGTTGTCGGCGGTGGCCGACTCGGCGAGCCGTTCGCAGAGCACTCCGGACAGGGCCTTGGTGTTGCCGTACGTCCACAGCAGCGTCGGCGAGAGCTTGAGGCCGAACGCTGCCTCCAGGCGGTTGCGCAGTTCCAGACTCATCAGCGAGTCGAGGCCGAGGGCCTTGAACGGGGTCTCCCGGTCGATGGCGGTGGTCTCCAGCCGCAGCACGCGCCCGGCGAGCTCCCGCACCTTCGACTCGACCGACTCCGGCCAGCTGCCCACCGGCGCAGCCAGCAGCCCGGCGAGGAACTCGCTGCCGGCGCTCTGCCCGCCACCCTGCTCGGCGGCCTGGCGGAGCACCTGCCAGCTGCGCAGGGCAGCCGTGTCCGGGTAGGCGTCGAACCACTGACGCAGGTTCAGCGGGACGAAGCCGAGCACCCGCTCGTCCTCCTCCAGGAACTGGCCGAGCGCCCGCCAGGCGTCCTCCGCCCCGAAGCCGCCCATGCCGCGCTCCTCAAGGCGCGCACCACGGTTGGCGTCGGAGGCGGCCAGACCGATGTCCTCGAACGGGCCCCACTGGACGCTGAGTCCGGCGACGCCGCGACGACGCCGGGCATCGGCCAGCGAGTCCAGGTAGGCGTTGCCCGCCGCGTAGGCGGCCTGACCGGCGTTGCCGAAGAGCGCCGCCGCCGAGGAGAAGAGCACGAACAGGTCGAGGTCGTCGTCCTCGGTCAGCTTGTTGAGGTTCCGGGCACCGTCGATCTTCGGGGAGATGACCCGCTCGATCTGCTCGGCCCTGACGTTGAGCACGGTGGCGTCGTCGAGCAGCCCGGCCGCGTGGAACACCCCGCGCAGCGGCGGGAGTTCGGCCCGCGCCCGGTCCAGCACCGCGGCCAGGGCCGCCGTGTCGGCCACGTCGACCGAGTAGCTCTCCACCCGGACGCCGTCCGCCCGCAGTGCCTCGATCCGCTTGGCGGCCTCGGCGTCCGGGGTGCGGCGGCCGAGCAGGGCGAGCCCGCCCGCGCCGTTGGCGGCCAGGTGCTCGGCCAGGGAGAGGCCGAGGGCGCCGAGACCACCGGTGATCAGGTAGCTGCCGTCGGCGCGGAACCGCCCGCCCGGCAGCGGCTCGGGCCGGATCCCGGTCACCTGGCCGGGGCCGACCAGCACGAACTTGCCGATGTGGCTGCCGTGCGACATCTCCCGCAGCGCCTCGGCGGACTCCGCGAAGGTGTGCACCAGGACCGGCAGCGGCTTGATCTCGCCGGTCAGCACCCGCGCCCAGACGTCCGCGAAGAGGCGGGCGAAGCGCTCGGGGCGACGGTCCATCAGCCCGGCCAGGTCGACTGAGGCGAAGGTCAGGCTCTTGCGGAAGTCACCGAGGCCGATGCCGCGGTCCGCGTAGATGTCCTTCTTGCCGACCTCGATGAACCGGCCGTCCTCGGCCAGCACCATCAGGCCCAGCGGGATCGCCGCACCCGTGAGCGAGTTGAGCACGACGTCGACGCCCCGGCCACCGGTCACCGCGCGCACCTCGTCGGCCCAGGTGAGCTCGCGGGAGTCGAAGACGTCCTCGACGCCGAGCGAGCGCAGGTAGTCGCGCTTGCGCTCGCTGCCCGCCGTCGCGATGACGCGGGCGCCGACGGACTTGGCGACCGCGATCGCGGCAAGGCCGAGGCCACCGGCGGCGGAGTGGACCAGGACGGTCTCGCCCTCGGTCAGCCGGCCCAGGTCGACCAGGCCGTGCCAGGCGGTGGCGAGCACCAGCGGCAGCCCGGCGGCGTCCTGGTCGGCCATGCCGTCCGGGATCGGCCGGGTGTGGTCGGCGCGGACCGTGACGTGCGAGGCGAGCGAGCCGAAGACACACGCCACCACCCGGTCGTCGACCTGCACGCCGGTGACGCCCTCGCCGACGGCGACGACGCGTCCGGCGCACTCGCCGCCCAGCAGGTCGGCCCCGGCGGTGCCGTCGGGGTAGGTTCCCATCGCCTTCATCACGTCGATGAAGTTGAGCGCGGACGCGGTGACCTGGACCTCCACCTCGCCCGGACCGGGGGTGCGGCGGCTCTGCGGGCGGAACTCCAGGCTGTCCCAGAAGCCGGGCTTGGCGGCGACGAGCCGGAACGGCTGGAGGCGGCTGTGCCAGGGGTAGGCGTGCTCCTCGCCGGGCGCGGCGCCCCGGGTGAGGCGGCCCGCCAGCCGGCCGGTGGGACGCAGCGCGAGCTGGTCCTCCTCGTCGCCGCAGAGCAGTTCGGCGGCGGTCTCGGCGGCCCACTCGGTCCAGTCGGCGGCGACGTCGAGCAACTGCGGGCGCAGCTCCGGGTGTTCGCGGCGCAGCACGCGGGTGAAGCCCCAGAACAGGGCCGCGCCGGGGTCCGGCCGGTCCTCGTCGGCGGCGGCCTGGGCGTCGACGGTGAGCACCGTCAGCCGGGGCGACTCGGGCAGCGTCAGCGTGGCGCGGACCAGGCAGGCCAGGGTGTGCAGCGCGGCGCGCTGGGCCGGCTCGCCCGCGTCGGCGGCGGGGACGAGGTGCACCAGGCCGGTCAGGCCCTCGTGCTCGCGCAGCGAGGCGGCGAGCGCGGTCTCGTCCGGCGCGGCCTCAACGGCCAGGGCGGCGGCGGTGGTTCCGGCCTCGGCCAGCGCGGCGACCAGGGCCTTCGCCCGCTCCCCGTCGGCGGCGGCGTGGACCACGGCCCAGGAGCCGGTGACCGGCTCGGCCGAAGGCTCGGAACCCTCCGAAGCCTCCGAAGCCTCGGGGCGCGACACGGCGCGGAAGCGGAGCCGGTGCAGCAGCTCGGTGTCGGACTCGTCGATCTCCTCGGCGGCCAGCACCTGGAGCGTCAGGCCCTCCAGCGTCACCAGCGGCTCCCGCTCGGCGCCGAAAAGCACCACGTCGAAGGTGGTGGCCCCGCGGCGGACCGCGTGCGACCAGCCCGCGACGACCGGCTCGGCCAGCTCGCTGTGGAGCAGCACCCGCTCCACCGCGACCGGAACCACCGTCTCGTCGCCGCCGACCAACGCCAGCGACACCTGCAGCGCCGCGTCCAGCAGCGCCGGGTGCAGGGCGGACGGGCGGGCGCCGGCGCGGCAGCGGGCCGGGAGCTCCAGCGCGCCGAGCGCCTGGACGCCCTCGGCGTGCAGGGCGGTGACGCCCTGGAAGGCCGGGCCGTAGTTGAGGCCGCGTGCGGTGCAGGCGGCGTAGAAGTCGGCGGGCTGCTCGGCCTCGATCTCCAGCAGCGCCTCGGGGAACGCCGGGAGTTCGCGCTGCTGGGCACGGCGGGTGAGCCGGCCGGTGGCGTGGCGGGTCCAGCCGGTGGTGCCGACGGCCAGCGAGAGCAGCGTGAAGCTGCCGCCCTCGGTGACGTCGTCGCGCCACAGTGCGGAGAGCCGGACCACGTCGTGACCCGACGCGGCCTGACCCGACGCAGCCTGGCCGAGGGTCAGGTTGTCGCGGAAGACGAAACCCTCGACCGTGCGCGGCAGTTCGCCAGTGCGGGCGCGGGCGGCCGTCAGCGACAGCGACAGCATCGCCGCGCCGGGCAGCACCACGGCCTCGTGGACCTGGTGGTCCCGCAGCCACGGGTACTCCGCCAGGTCGAGCTCCAGCTCGCCCTGCCAGGCATCCTCCTCGCCCGGACGCGGGGCCAGCTCGAACTCCAGCGCCCCGCCCGCGGACTGGCGACGGCGGCCCTGGGCGGTCCAGTGACTGGTGCGGTTCCACGGGTAGCCGGGGACGGCGGCGTGGGCGGCACGCGGCAGCAGGCCGAAGGGCTCAAGACCGGCGACGTAGCCGCGGGCCAGGGCGAGCGTCAGGTCGGCGGGGGCGCCGTGGCCGCGCCGCAGCGTGGAGAGCACCTTGGCGGGCTCGTCCCGCAGCTCGGCGAGCTGCTCGATCGCCGGGGCCAGCACCGGGTGCGGGCTGATCTCGACGACGTGGGTGATCCCGTCGTCCAGCAGCTTGCCCAGGGTGTCGGCGAAGAGGACCGGGCTGCGCAGGTTCTCCACCCAGTACGCGCAGTCCATCTCGGGGCCGTCGAGCAGGGCGGTGCGCACGGTCGACATCAGCGCGATCTCGCCATGCTTGGGGGCCACGTCGGCGAGGGCGACCATCAGGTCGTCGCGCAGCTCGTCCATCTGCGGGCTGTGCGAGGCGTAGTCGACCTTGACCAGGCGGCAGTAGACGCCGTCGGCCTCCAGGATCTCGCGCAGCATCAGCACCGCGTCGCTGTAGCCGGAGAGCACGCAGGAGGAGGGGCCGTTGTTGACGGCCAGCGCGACCTGGTCCTCGAAGCCCTCCAGCGCGGCGCGGGCCTGCTCGACGCTGAGGTCGACGGCGAGCATCAGGCCGCGGCCCGAGGTGCGGCGGGCGATGGCGCTGCGGCGGGCCATCACCATCGCGCCGTCCTCGTAGGAAAGGATCCCGGCGAGGGTGGCGGCGGTGATCTCGCCCTGGCTGTGGCCGATCACGACGTCGGGCTCGACGCCCGCGGCGCGCCAGACCTCGGCCAGGCCGAGCGACATCGCCCAGAGCGCCGGCTGGAGCATGTCGATCCGCTCCAGCCACTCCTCGCCCGCCGCGCCGGAGACCACGTCGGCGACGTTCCAGTCCACGTACGGGGCCAGGGCCTTGGCGCAGCGGTCGATGACGGCGGCGAAGACGGGGCTGCCCGTGTAGAGCTCCTTGCCCATCTCGCTCCACTGCGAGCCCTGGCCGGGGAAGACGAAGGCGGTACGGCCCTGGGTGTGGGCGCGGCCGGTGACCACACCGGGCGCCTCACCCTCCGGCTCGGCGGCGAAGGCCCGCAGTCCGGCGGCGAGTTCGGCGGCGTCGGCGCCGACCACGGCGAGCCGGGCCGGGAACTGGTCGCGCTGGTGGCCGAGCGTCCCGGCGATCGCGCGGAGGGTCGCGGTGTCGGCGTCCTCGGGCAGTGAGTCCGCGAGCTCGGTGGCGCGGGCGCGGAGCGCCTCGTCGCCCTGGGCGGAGAGCGGCAGCAGCACCGGCAGGCCGGAGTCGGGGGCCCGAACCACAGCGGTGGTCTCCGGCGCGCGGCCGATCACCACGTGGGCGTTGGTGCCGCCCCAGCCGAAGGAGTTGACGCCGACGTAGAGCGGGCCGTCCTGCGGCAGCTCCAGCGGCTCGCGGACCACCTTCAGGTTGAGCTCGTCGAAGGGGATCTCCGGGTTGAGCTCGGCGCTGTGCAGGCTCGGCGGGACCACGCCGTGCTCCAGCGACAGGATCGCCTTGGCCATGCCGCCCATACCGGCGGCGGCCTCCAGGTGACCGATGTTGGTCTTGACCGAGCCGATGCCGAGGGGGCCGAGCGCCCGGTCGCGGCGCTGGCCGATCACCCGGCCGATGCCGCGCGCCTCGATCGGGTCGCCGCGGTAGGTGCCGGTGCCGTGCGCCTCGATGTAGCCGACGCGGTCCAGCGGGATCGAGCCGTCGCCGTAGACCTGACGCAGCAGGTCCTCCTGGCCGTCCGGATTGGGGGTGACCAGGCTCTCGCCGCCGCCGTCGTTGTTGACGGCGGTGCGGACGATGACGCCGCGGATCTTGTCGCCGTCCTCGACGGCCTTGGACAGCGTCTTCAGATAGACCGTCACCACACCCTCGCCGCGCACGAAGCCGTCCGCCTGGGCGGAGAAGGCCTGGCAGCGGCCGGTCGGCGAGAGCCCGCCGAAGTGGGTCAGGCCGATCGACACGTCCGGCGCCGTGATCAGGTTGACGCCGCCGACCAGCGCTCCGTCGATGTCGCCGCCGCGCAGCGCCTGGACCGCCAGGTGCAGCGCGACCAGCGAGGAGGAGCAGCCGGTCTCCACGGCCAGGCTCGGCCCGGTCAGGCCGAGGTAGTAGGAGACGCGGGCGGCGACGACGTCCAGCGCGTTGCCGACGGCGCTGTGCTGGGTCGCGCCGACGCCGTGCTCCTTGCGGCGGATCTCGTAGTCGTGCCAGGAGACGCCCACGTAGACGCCGGTGCGGCTGCCCTTCAGCTCGGCGGCGGAGCGCCCGGCGTCCTCCAGGGTGCGCCAGGCGGACTCCATCATCAGCCGCTGCTGCGGGTCCATGCTCTCGGCCTCGCGCGGCGAGATGCCGAAGAAGGTGGCGTCGAAGAGGTCCACGCCGTCGAGGAAGCCGCCGACGGACTGGATCTGACGCTCGGGGTCGAGCTGCGCGGACGTGTCCCAGCGGTCGCCGGGGATCGGACGGACCGCGTCGCCGCGCTCGGTGAGCAGCTGCCAGAAGGCGTCGGTGTCCGGCGCGCCGGGAAGCCGGGCGGCCATGCCGACAATGGCGATCAACTGGTCCGGGTCGTCGGCCGCACCCGGACGGTCAAGGGACTTGGGGTTCTTGGACATGGTGGATGACCTCACGTCACGAAGGGCGGGAGTACGGGTAGCGGGGAGCGGGCTCGGCCTGGCTCGGCCTGGCCTGGCTTCAGGCGGTGGCGGTGGGCGGCTGGGCCGGGGCGGTCGACGTGTCGATCCGCGCCAGACGCAGGTCCTCCGCGTCGATCGGGTGCGGGGCGTTGATGACCTTGCCGAAGATCCGGTACTTCAGCGGCAGGGCGTTGAGCAGCCGGAACCGGGTCCGGCGCAGCAGCACCGCCAGCGGCTTGGACTGGGCGAGCGCGCCCTCCTGCATCCGCTGGTAGCGCGTGACGAACGACTTGTGCTTCTTGCGGGACGCGGCGAACTCCGCGAACGCCGACGCGGGCAGCGGCTGGCGGACTTCCTGACCCTTCGTCAGCGCCTCGGCCACCGCCGGGACCAGACAGACCGCGTCCTGGATGGCCAGGTTGACGCCCTGGCCCAGGATCGGGGTGCAGGTGTGGGAGGCGTCGCCGATCAGCACCAGACCGTCCTTGGCCCACTGCTCCACCTCGGCGGTGAAGATCTCCAGGAAGCCGGTGTTCTCCCAGTCGGTCAGGTGCTCGTCCAGCAGCGGGCGCAGCCGCGGGTCGATCTCCGCGATGCTGTCGCGGAACGTGGCGATGCCCTCGCTGCGCAGCTCACCGAGACCGCGCTTGGGCAGGTTGTGGCCGATGCGCAGCAGGTCGGGGAAGGTCGGCAGGATCACCAACTGCCGGTCGCCGCGCACGACCAGGTCCGCGTCGTCGCCCCAGCCGGCCGGGCGCGGCAGCCGGATCCAGAGGAAGTCGCGCTCCATCGGCGTGACGTCGGCGTTGATCCCGGCCGCCTTGCGCACCTTGGAGAACCGGCCGTCCGCGCCGACGACCAGGCGCGCGTGGACGCGGGTGCGCGAACCGTCGCGGTGCCGCAGCACCGCGCCGCGCACGGCACCGCCCACGCCGTCCTCCTCGATCAGCGAGGTGAACGAGGTGCCGGGCAGGTAGCTGTGGTTGGGCAGCGCCGCCGCGGCCTCGTGGAAGATCCCGATCAGCGAGGGCTGCGGGATGTCGATGGGCAGCACGCCGACATCGAAGCGGTTGTAGTCGACCTGGAAGACGTCGTGGCCCTCCATCCGCATCTTGACGCCGTTGGTGGACAGGTAGCCGTGCTCGCGCAGCGCCGGTCCGAAGCCGAGCCGCTGCAGGGTGACCACGGACGGCGCGGCGATGGTCTCGCCGCGGAACTCGCGGTCCAGCGTCTCCTGCTTCTCGGCGACGACGACGTCGATGCCGCGCCGGGCCAGCAGGCAGCCCAGCAGGGCTCCGGCCGGGCCGCCGCCGACGATCAGGACGTCCGTGGTGAGCTCGCGCTCGGCCCGATCAGTGCGGTCACTCATGGCATCTCCAGGGTCTCGAGACGGTTCTTGGTCCGGGCCAGGACGTCCGAGGCCACGGCTCCGTCGACCACGCGGTGGTCGAAGGCGAGGGAGACGGTGCAGACCGGTCCGATCCGGACCTGGCCGTCCACCGCCACCGGGACGTCCCGGATCCGGCCGATGCCGAAGCCGAACGTGCCCGAGATCATCGGGTAGATCACGCGGACCTGCTCCTGGCCGACCGAGGTCACCGAGAAGACGCCCTGAAGTGCCGCCCGGCGACCGGGATCGCGCATCGCCGCCTTGTAGATCAGCCGGGCCACCGGCAGCGGCAGGCCGCGCATCTTCCTCTGCGCCGCGAACGGGCCCTGGGGGTCCTCGGGATCGGCGTCCTTGAAGGCGTCGACGGCCTCCTGCACCTGGAGCACGGAGAGTTCCGGCACCGACTCGACCACGCCGGACAGCACGCAGCGTGCTCCGGCGACGGTCCGGTCGAAGAGCACCTTGGCGTGGATCTGCTGCGCCTCGGCGATACTGGGCCGCAGCCATCCGGGCCGCAGCACCGAGCGGGCCTCGGGCACCTCGGCAACGACCTCGGCGGCGGCTTTCACCAGCAGGCTGACATAGCCGACCTTGCCGTCGGCGGCCTTGCGCACCTCGCGCATCCGGGTCGCGTCGACCTCGGTGTCGAGGTACACGTGGCAGGTGCTGCGGGCGTCGTGGAGGAAGGTCCAGGTGCCGCGTCGTCCGACCGGCAGCGGCTGGAGCGCGGCGCTCATCCTCTGCTCACCTCCGAGACGCCCGAGACCTCGGCGACCGCTTCCACCATGTCGGCCACGGTGTGCGCGGTGGCGAAGGAGTCGTAGTCCACCGGCGCGCCCAACTCGCGTTCCAGCAGCACCAGTACGCGCATGGCGTTGACGGAGTCCCAGCCGGGCAGGTCGGCGAAGTTCGCGTCCACGGAGATCTCGTCCTCGTCCAGGTCCAGCACCTGGGCCACGACCTCAATCACCAGAGTTGCGGCGTCAGAAGACATCGAGGGGCTCCTTCGTGGAGTCGACCGAGACCGAGCTCGGCAGGTCGGAGAGCGACTTCAGGTCATGGACGTAGACCTGCCGCTCGGGAGTGGACGCGGCGTCGTCGACCGCGAAGCCGAGGCCGGTCCAGAACTCGGCGAAGGCACCGTTCTTGGCGGTGCGGGCGTAGGAGGCACGCACCTCGTGCGCGCCGACGGCGAGCGCGGCGCGCAGCACCAGCCCGATCACCGTCTGCTCGACGTACCGGGAGAAGACCCGGCAGCTGAGCACGAAGTTCTCGACCTCCCAGACGCCCTGCGCGTCCCGGCCGACGGCGAGCGCGGCGATCAGGCCGTTGTCGCCGAAGCGGTCGCGCAGCCGTCCGCTGAGGAAGACCGCCTCGCCCGCGTCCGAGCGCGAGACCACCTCGTCCTCGGCGTAGCGGCGGCCGGTCAGGTTGAACTGGTTGGTCTTGCCGAAGAGTTGGACGATCCGGGCGCGGCTGAGCTCGTTCATCGGCTCGACCGTCAGCTCGGAGCCGAGCCCGGCCAGGTACTCGTCCAGGCTGCCGGTGCTGCGCTGGAGTTCGGCGCGGTCGGCCTCGGCCCGGTAGAGCTGGGTGCGGACCCGGTCCTCGTCGGTCAGCGTCAGCAGGTTGAACTCGCCGCGCGCGGCGACGGTGGACGCGTAGCGGGCCGGGTCGGTCGGCAGCTCCACCGTGGCGACCTCGGGCCGCAGTTCGCGCATCAGGCCGCGCTCGACGGGGTTGTCGTCGACGAAGACCATCGCGTCGGAGCCGATGTTGAGCGTCCGGGCCAACCCGCCCACGGCCTCGGGCTTGGGGTCCCAGGAGGCGGCGATGGCCACGAAGCTGTCCGGGCGCAGCAGCATCTCCGGGTGGGTGGCCATGGCCTCGCGAGCCACCGCGTCCTCGTTCTTGGAGCAGACCGCGAGCATCACGCCCTGCGCCTTGAGGTCGGCGGCCAGCGCCTGGAGCTCCAGGTGCGCCGAGCCGGGGAAGGCCCCGCCGATCCGCAGCGCGGCCACGCCGTCGTCGCCGACGACGCCGCCCCAGAGCGTGTGGTCCAGGTCCAGCACCAGGCACTTGCGGGCCTTGCCCTGGTCCGCGCGGACGACGCGGGCCAGCTCGGCGGCGTAGGCGTGCAGGTACTCGGGCGCGTAGGCGTGTCCGGCGGCGTGCCGCATCCGGTCGGCCGCGGCGAAACCGCCGGCCGCGAAACCGCCGGCCGCGAAGCCGCCGCCCGCGTGCTGCGCCACGGTCTCCCAGGCGAGCACCACGGTGCGCTCCAACCGGGTGGCCAGGCCCAGGATCTCGGCGTTCATCCGCTGCCAGGCGGCTGCCAGCCGCGCCTTTCCCCGGTAGTCCACCAGCCGGTCCGAACGCAGCGCGGTCAGCGGGACGGTGGCCAGCACCAGCAGTCCACCGAGGGTGGCGCGGCACTGCTCCGCCCAGTCGGCCAGCTCCTGAGGGAAGGCCGCGCAACGACGCTCGACCTCGTCGAGGTCGAGCGGGTCGGCGACGGACTCGAAGACTGCCGCGTCGTCGAGCAGCAGCGCGACCAGCTGCGGCTGCAGCGAGGCCAGCGCGGGCGCGCCGGAGAGGATCTCCAGCCGCCACTGGTTGAACCCGGCGGAGCGGATCTCCGGCAGCGTGCGGCGGCGTACCAACTCGGCGGCGAGCAGGTGCGGAAGGGAGTCGAGGGTGGAGGAACCGAGCAGCGCGATCCGGTAGTCGGAGAAACGGTTCTCCTGCTGCAGCGCCTCACGCTGGCCCGCGTCGAGCAGTGCCCCGGCGGACTCCAGCACGAGCGGGTCGCCCTGCGCGTCCATCTCGTCCAGCAGCGCGACGACCGCGTCGCCCGCGCCGTGCAGTCCGGTCTTCTTCAGCGCGCGCAGCTCGCGCAGCGCGCTCCGCCGGACCTGGGTCGAGGGGGCCTCGGGTGTCGTGGTCACCGGTTCCCCTCCGAAGCAGCCGCATCGGAGGGAGCCTGGTAGCGCATGGCCAGACCGGAGACGATCCACTTGGACGACTCGATCGCCGTCGCCAGCATCCGCGCGCCGTCCACGCCCTGTTCCTCCGCGCGGCGGAAGGCCCGGTACAGCTGGATCAGCGGCAGCGCGTTGCCGCTGTTGCCGGTCACGTCCACGCAGTGCACCGCCTGCTCCGGACGGACCCCGAGGCGCTCCCGGATCTTCTCCGCCATCACGCCGTTGAGCTGCGGCGTCAGCACGTGCTCGACCTCCTCGACCGGCCAGCCGACCGAGGCGGAGAGCTCCCGCAGCAGGCTGTCGGCCAGCTCGGGGACGTGGCGCTCGATCGCCTTGTAGTCCTCCTGGCCCATCGCCTCGCGGCGCTCCTTGCCGTCCGGACCGGTGACGAACGGCGCGCCGTCCGCCCCGTACCAGCGCACGGTCTGCGCCGGGGCCCGGCCCTTGCCGACCGCACGCAGCACGATCCGCTCGACGAGCAGCCCGGGCCCGTCCTCCTCGGCCTCGACCACGGCCGCGCCCGCGCCGTCGCCGAACAGCGCGAAGTTGGCCAGCTCGGCCGGGCTGATCTTCCCCAACTGCCGGTTGGCGGGCCACAGCTTGACGACGCTGTCGGCGCCGATGACCAGCCCGCGCCGGGCACCCGCGGTCAGCAGCGCCTGGGCGGTGTAGAGCCCCTGCACCGCGCCCGCGCACCCGGCCGAGAGCTGGAGCGTCGGCAGGTCGTTGAGTCCGAGCCGGTCGGCGACGGTATTCACCGTGGCCGGCATCAGGAAGTCCGGCGAACCGGTGGACAGGATCAGGAAGTCGACCGACCCCGGCTCTACGCCTGCGGCCCGCAGCGCCTGCTCGCCCGCCGCGGTGGCGAGGTCGCCGGTGTTCTTGGGCACACCGTCGGGGCTGTCGGGCTCACAGAAATACCGGGCGCGGTTTCCGGTCATCCGGTCGAGCCAGCGCTCGTGCAGGCCGAAACGCTCGGCCATGTCGGCGTTGCTGACCGGCTCGCCCGGAAGTACCTCACTGAGACCGGAGATTCTCAAAGGAGTCACCTCATTCGACTCAAGGTGGATACGGACTGTTCGGTCGGCGCCACCGGCCGTCCCGGGGCCTGTCCCTGCGCGCGCGACCCGTGTCGGGCCTGGTCGAACACCAGGCCGCTGGCGGCGTGCTCGACGCTAAGGCGGGCCTCTCGACGGCAACTTGAGGCACTTTCGAGCCGCTGACCTGCGGGTTCACCACTCCTGCACGGACCGCCCCACCCCGCCGGGCCCGAAAGTGTGACGCTCGCCACGCGCGTAGAGCAACGCCTCACGGCGCGCCCCACCCACCCGGCTGACGCGATCCTGACGACTTCCATCGGGCCCGGCCGCGTCCCGGACGCCTGCCGTCCGCACCGGCGTCGGACTGTGTTTCCTCAGGCTGTGTCTGACGTAGCGTCAGCAGCGCGGCCAGCACGGCCACCTCCTCTGCCGAGGGCTGCCCCCGCTCGATCCGCAGACTGTCGTCCCCGACGTACGCGTGGTCGCTCACGGACGCGTGGCCCCCGACGTACGCGTGGTCGCTCACGGACGCGTGGCCCCCGACGTACGCGTGGTCGCTCACGGACGCGTGGCCCCCGACGTACGCGTCGCCGCTCACTGCGGCTGGTTCCCGTGCTTGCGGGCCGGCAGGACGGTGTCCTTGGTCCGCAGCATGGCCAGGGCGCTGATCAGGCGGCTGCGGGTCTCGGCCGGGTCGATCACGTCGTCCACCAGCCCGCGCTCGGCCGCGTAGTAGGGATGCATCAGATCCTCGCGGTACTGCGCGATCAGCTCCGCGCGGGTCGCGTCCGGGTCGTCCGAGGCGGCGATCTCGCGGCGGAAGACCACGTTGGCCGCGCCCTCCGCGCCCATCACCGCGATCTCGTTGGTCGGCCAGGCCAGCGCCAGGTCGGCCCCGATCGAGCGGGAGTCCATGACGATGTACGCGCCGCCGTAGGCCTTGCGCAGGATCAGCGAGATCCGCGGCACCGTCGCGTTGCAGTACGCGTACAGCAGCTTGGCCCCGTGCCGGATCACCCCGCCGTGCTCCTGCACCACGCCGGGCAGGAAGCCGGGGACGTCGACCAGGGTCACCAGCGGGATGTTGAAGGAGTCGCAGAACTGCACGAACCGCGCCGCCTTCTCGCTGGCGCTGATGTCCAGCACTCCTGCCAGCACCTGCGGTTGGTTGGCGACGATGCCCACCACCTGGCCGCCGAGCCGGGTCAGCACGCAGAGCACGTTGCCCGCCCACTGCTGGTGGACCTCGTAGAACTCGCCGTCGTCAGCGATCTCCCGGATCACCGCGCGCATGTCGTAGGAGCGCACCGGATCGGCGGGCACCAGGTCCAGCAGCGCCGGGCAGGACCGGTCGGCCGGGTCCACGACCGGTTCGGCGGGCGGCAGTTCGCGGTTGTTGGCAGGCAGCAGCGAGAGCAGGTAGCGGACTTCGAGCAGGCACGTCTCCTCGTCGTCGAAGACGGCGTGGGCGACGCCGGTGGTGGCGGCGTGCACGTCCGCGCCGCCCAGCCCGTTCTGACTGATCTCCTCACCGGTCACGGCCCGGACGACGTCCGGTCCGGTGATGAACATCTGCGCGATGTCGCGGACCATGAAGACGAAGTCGGTCAGTGCCGGCGAGTACGCCGCACCACCCGCGCACGGGCCCAGCATCACGCTGATCTGTGGGATCACCCCGGAGTTGCGGACATTGCGCCGGAAGATCTCGCCGTAGCCGGTGAGCGCGGTGACGCCCTCCTGGATCCGCGCGCCCGCCCCGTCACAGAGGCCGACCAGCGGGGAGCCGGTCGTGGCGGCCATGTCCATCACCTTCTGGATCTTCTGCGCGTGGGCCTCGCCCAGCGCCCCGCCGAAGATCCGGAAGTCGTGCGCGAAGACGAACACCTGGCGTCCGTCGACCAGGCCCCAGCCCGCCACCACACCGTCGGTCCAGGGGCGCTTGTGCTCCAGCCCGAAGCCGGTGGCGCGGTGCCGGCGCAGGCCCTCCACCTCCACGAAGGTGTCCGGGTCCAGCAGCAGGTCGATCCGCTCACGGGCGGTCAGCTTGCCCTTGGCGTGCTGGGCCGCGGTGGCCTGCTCGCTCGGTCCCGCCTCCAGCTGCACCTTCCGCGCGGCCAACTCGGCGGCCAGCGCCGCGGAGTTCGGCCGCGCCGCCGGCTGCTCCTCTCCCTCGGGAGCCTCTGATGCCGCCGGAGCCTCCGGTGCCTCCTGCACGTCGTGCTGCGGCGCGACGTGCAGTCGGACCGGACGCTCGGCCGCCAGTACCGTCCGGCCTTCGTCGATCACAGTCATGCCAGGCCCTTCCCGTAAGCAGACGGGCGCCTCCTCGCGTACCGCCCGTGGGGCTGGGGAGCATCGCGGCCACTGCTCGTGCCGTCCTCGAATCCCGCCCCGGCACTGTCCCAACCAGGGCGGACGACCGGTCTTGTGACGGACCGTACGCGCACCGTCACCGCAATTGTCGGATCCGTGATTTCTGCACGCCGGACCGGTGACCCGGGCACTGGCCCCGCGTCCTTCCTGAGCGGCACAGTGGTCTCGCCACACAGCAGTACGAACTTTGAGCAGCAGTACGAGAAGCGCTCTCGGGTTACTCCGGTGCAGCCAGGCGCCAGGCCGCACCCCGCACCCCGTTGCCCGTGCACACCCGGAATCGCACGCGCTCCAGAGAAGTCCTTCCCCCAGAAACCAAGGAGTTCGCCATGCTGAACGAGACGCTGCTGTGCACCGAGACCACCGACCTCGTCATCGAGAACCTGCAGTACATCCCCGCTGAGACCACTCCCCTGGGCATGTGCTTCTGCTTCAACACCGGCTCCGAGAACGAGTGACCCACCGGTGAGGAGACTGGAGCACCGGACGCTCGCCCTCCCGTCGGCCGCCGCAGGGGTCGGCTTCAAGCCGCACCTCCGCGTCGAGACCGTCCCCGGCGAGGGGGTCTACCTGATCTCCGCCCACGGCGTGACCGTGCTGCGCGGAACGCTGATCGCGACCCTCGCCCCGCTGCTCGACGGCACCCGGAACCGGGAACGGCTGCTGGCCGACGCCGCCGCGCTGCGTCCGGCGCTGGATCCGGAACGGACCGGCGAGGTCCTCACCCGGCTCTCCCGCGCTGGTCTCCTCACCGACACCGCCCCTCCCCGCCACCGGCCCGCCGGTCGGCATCCGGGCGACCGGCAGCCAGCCGACCGGCCGTACGACGCTTCGGAGTTGGCCTACTGGGAGCTGGCCGGACTCAACGGCCAGCAGGCCGCCCGCACGGTGGCCGACGCCTCGGTCCGCCTGCTCTGCCTCGGCTCGACCGACCGGGACGACGTCCTCGCCGCCTTCCGCACGGCCGGACTGACCGTGGTCGCGGACGACGCGACCGGACAGCAGTCCGGCACGGCGACGGCCGCTGCGGCGGCCGACCTCACCGTCGTCGCCTGTGACGACTACCTCGACGCAGCCCTCGACCGGATCGACGCCGAACAGCGCGCCACCGGTCGCCCCTGGCTGCTCTTCAAGCCCAGCGGCCCGTCCTGCTGGATCGGGCCCGTCCTGGTCCCGCAGCAGAACGCCTGCTGGCACTGCATGGCCCACCGGCTGCGGCTCAACCGCCAGCCGGAGACCCGCCTGCAGCAACTCCTCGGCCGCAGCGGCCCGGTGCCGCACCCGCCGAGCGCCCACCCCGCCGGAGCGGCGGCGGCCGTCCACCTCGCCGCCCTGGAGGCGGCCAAGTGGCTCGGCGGCCTCCGCACTCCGCACCAGGCGGACCTGGTCACCCTGGACACGACGACCCTGGAGAGCCGCCGCCACACCGTCGTCCGCCGCCCGCAGTGCCCCTGCTGCGGCAACCCGACCCTGGTCGCCGAGCGGATCACCGCACCGGTGGTCCCGGTCTCCCGGCCCAAGGTCCGGCTCGACGGGGGCGACCACCGCTCCGCCTCGCCGCAGCAGGTCCTGGACGCGTACGGACACCTGGTCAGCCCGGTCACCGGCGCGGTCCGCGAACTGCGCCGCGACAGCCGCGGGCCCGCCTTCCTCAACTGCTACCGCGCGGGCGACAATCCGGCCACTGTCGCCCGCGACCACGCCGCCGTCCGCGCGGGGCTGCGCACGTGGAGCTCCGGCAAGGGCGCCACGCCCCTGCACGCCAAGGTCAGCGCGCTGTGCGAGGCGCTGGAACGGCACAGCGGCCACTACCAGGGCGACGAGACCGTCGTCCGCGCCTCCCTCCGCGAACTCGGCCCCGACGCCCTCCACCCGGACCTGGTCCAGCTCTTCCACCCGCGCCAGGTCGTCGAGTGGTACGCCGAGCGGAGCGCACCCGGCGCAGCGCCGCGCGGCGCCTTCAACCAACTCTGCGACCCCGTGGACGAGGACGAGCAGCTCGACTGGACGCCGGTCTGGTCGCTGACCGGAAATCGTCAGCGCTGGCTGCCCACCGCCCTCCTCTACTACCGCGCGCCGCAACCGCCCGGACGCGTCGTCTGCCAGGCCACGTCCAACGGCACCGCCGCCGGCAGCAGCCTGGAGGACGCGATCGTCCAGGGCTTCCTGGAGCTGGTCGAGCGGGACAGCGTCGCCCTGTGGTGGTACAACCGGCTGCGCCGCCCGGCCGTGGACCTCGCCGCCTACGCCGACCCGTGGATCGCCGAGCATCTGACGGTCCATCAAGACATGGGCCGCACCGTCTGGGCGCTGGACCTCACCGCCGACCTCGGCATCCCCGTCTTCGCCGCCTTCTCGGCCCTCACGGCCCTCACGGAGAGCCGGACAGCGTCTCCCCAGGACATCGTCATGGGCTTCGGCGCCCACTTCGACTCCCGGGTCGCGCTGCGCCGCGCGCTGTCCGAGAGCAACCAGATGCTGCCCGCCGTCCTGGACGCGAAGGACGGCACCGGCTACGGCTGCGACGACCCGGTCACCCTCGACTGGTTCCGGCGCGCCACCACGGAGAACCAGCCCTACCTGCTGCCCGACCCGGCCGCGCCCACCCGCTCACCCGCCGACTTCCCCTACCGGCCCCGCGCCGACCTGCGCGACGACGTGCTGGACGTGGTGGAACTGCTGCGCGGCCACGGTCTGGAACTGCTGGTCCTCGACCAGACCCGGCCCGACCTCGGCATCCCGGTGGCCAAGGTGATCGTCCCTGGTCTGCGCCCGTTCTGGGCCCGGTTCGCCGCCGGGCGGCTCTACGACGTACCGGTCCGACTGGGCTGGCAGCAGACCCCGACCCGCTACGAGGACCTCAACCCCATCCCGTTCTTCCTCTGACCATGTGCCGCTCTACCGCAGTCAACTCCCGGTACGCCATTGGTTCCAGCAACAGTGTTCCCGTAACGGAAAGGGCCGAAAGCACATACTTCGGCAACACACTTCCGACGTTGTTTCTCCTAGGATGACCTCGTCGCGCACACCGCTGGCCTGAGTTGGTGGGGGGTAGTCGTGGGGGAGTTCCACAAGACCGGTTCCGTTACGTCCGGATCGGGTTCGGGTTCTGGAACCGGTTCGGGATCCGGATCCGGTAAACCGGCCATGGGCTTGGCGAACTTCGCCCCACGAACGGCGCAGGTGATCACCGGCGTCGTGATCGTCGGATTCTTCCTGATCGCGCTCAGCTACGCGGTGAGCAACCGCCTTTCGGCCATCGGGCTGCTGGGATTCGTCATCATCCTCAGCGTGCTGCTGGCCCTGCAGACGCTCCACTCCTTCCCGGCGATCGCCCCGCGCCTGGCGCCGTACCGACGCGAGAGCCTGGCGCTGCAGGCGGTGCTCACCTACGTGCCGTTCTTCTTCTACGGGGACGCCTGGCTCGGCATGCCCGGGTTCCTCGCCTCCTCGGCGCTGCTGGTGCTGCCCGCGGCGGCCGGCTGGACGGTCTTCGGACTGGTCGTCGCCGCCGCCGCTCCGGTGCAGTTGCTGGTCGGCTACCCGGTCGGCGACATGCTCTACAACATCGTCGCCGTCGCGCTGACCGCGGCCATCGTCACCGGTCTGAGCCGGATGTCCGACCTCGTCTCGGAACTGCACCTGGCCCGCATCGAGTTGGCCCGCGTCGCGGTGATGCAGGAGCGGCTGCGCTTCGCCCGCGACCTGCACGACCTGCTCGGCTACAGCATCTCCACGGTCACCCTGAAGTGCGAGTTCGCGCACCGGATCGTCACCAGCCAGCCCGACCGGGCCCAGCACGAGCTGGAGGAGATCCTGCAGATCTCCCGTCAGGCCCTCTCCGACGTGCGCACGCTGGCCAGCAACTACCGCTCCAAGACCGTCCTTCCGGAGGCCCTGGCGGTGCAGTCGATGCTGAGCTCGGTCGGCATCGACGCCGAGGTCGACATCCCGGACGGCCTGCAGCTGCCGACCGAGGTCGACGCCACGCTGGTCGCGGTGCTGCGCGAGGGCGTCACCAACATGCTGCGCCACAGCAAGGCGGGCCATTGCCGGATCGCCCTCCGCCTGGCCCCGCCGATGGTCACGCTGACCCTGTGGAACGACGGCGCGGCAGCCCTGCCCGGCATCCCGCCGTCCGTCGAACGCGGCGGCCGGGGACATCACGGCCACGGGCACAAGCACGAGGACGGCCACGTCTCGGACAGCGGCTCGGGTGGGCCCGGCGGCAGCGGGATCGTCAACCTGACACAGCGCCTGAGCGAGCTCGGCGGCTCCCTCAGCGCGGGCACGGCCGACGACGGTTACCTGCTCCGGGCCGTCGTCGAACTCCCCTCGGAGCCCGCCGCGCCTGCCGCGGAGTCGGAGGCCGAGTCGACGCCCGCCTCGGCCGACCTGGCAGTGTGCTGAACCCGGCAGTGGGCTGAACCCGGCGGGCGGCCGACAGGCCACTCTGCAGCTCCGACCGCCGCGCCGACCTGCTCAGAACCGACCTGCTCAGAACCGACCTGCTCAGAACCGGCTGGCCCAGAACCGGCCGCCCAGCGCCGATCGGCTCAGAGCCAGCCGGACTCCTTCGCGATCCGCACCGCGTCCAGGCGGTTGCGCGCGTTGAGCTTGGTCACGATGTTGGTCAGGTAGTTCCGGACCGTACCGGAGGCCAGGAAGAGCCGGGCCGCGATCTGCCCGACGTCCTCCCCCTCGGCGGTCAGCCGCAGCACCTCGATGTCGCGCGGCGTCAGCGGGCTGGTCTCGGCCTCCAGGGCCGCCAGCGCCAGCTTGGGGTCGATGGCGTGGCCGCCCGCGGCGACCGAGCGGATGGCGTTCGCCAGCACGTCCGGCTCGGCGTCCTTGAGCATGAAGCCGACCGCGTGCGCGGCCAGCGCCCGACGCAGGTTCCCCGGACGCCCGAGGCTGGTGAGGATCATCGTCCGGCAGCTGGGGAGCTGCTTGTGCAGGCACTCGCTCGCGGTGATGCCGTCCATGCCGGGCAGTTCGATGTCGAGGACCGCGACGTCGGGTCTGAGTCTCAGCGCCAGCGGCAGGATCTCGTCTCCCCGCGCGGTCTCGCCGACGATCTCCAGGTCGTCTTCCAGGCTCAGGAGTGAAACCAGGGCCTTCCGAAGCATGAGCATGTCCTCAGCGATCAGGATGCTGATCACGCTCCACCACCGCCTTCCGTCAACGCGCATGCGCGGGAGGAATTCCCCCCGTTGATGCCATGTCAGCATACGGTGAGTTCGTGCGTCTGACCGAGGTCCGAACAGCGGCGAACATTCCTTCGCGGCAACCGACTTGGGCTTCCGCTTCGCCCGCGGGATTCCACCTGTGACGTTTCTCTGCATTTCCTTTGAATCCGTCCACGAAGCACCCGCCAACCACCGGTGAGACGCCCGCGAAGGGTTCTCCGAAAGCGGGACTGGCCCACGGCCAATGCTTCCTCTGCCGCCTTGCCCGCCGCTTCGGACCGCTACGTCGGCCGGTTGTCTCGCCCCGCAGTCTCGGCCCGCAGTCTCGGCCCGGCGCCTCAGCCCGCTGTGCACTCCTGCTCGTCGAGCACCGCGCGGCGCACCCGGAGAAGCCAGGCCTCCGCCGGGCGCTCGTCCGGCGCCGCGGGCAGCACGCCGGACGCGGCGAACGCCTGCTCCGCCGCCGCCAGCCGCGCCTCCGCCTCGCCCGGCCGGGCCGCGATCCGCTCCCCCTCGGCCCGCAGCCGCTCCGGATCGTCGACGCGCAGCCGCAGGTCGCCGCTGCGGTGCAGGTGGACGCCCTGTTCCAGCAGCCGCAGCAGGTGCCGGGCATGCTTGGCCAACCGCGCGGGCGGGACCGCGCCGCTCCCCTCCCGGCTCTCCCTGGCGACCAGCTTGCGGAACTGCTGCGTGGCATAGCCGAGATACGCGTTGCGCACCGCCCGCGCGCTCAGGAACGACCGACGGATGCCGATCAGCTCCTCCCCCAGCGCCGTCCGCGTCAGGTAGCCGTCCTCCGGCAGCCAGACCAGCTCCGACGCGGTCGGGTTCGCGCTCAGCGCCAACCGGCACCACTTGGCCGCCTCGTGCAGCGTCCGGTCCGGCGCGGTCGTCACCACGGACTCCCCGGGCCGGTGCAGGCCGAACAGCCGCTCCGTCGGCACCGCGTAGACGCCCAGCCGGTCCACGTCCGACCCGGCGTGCGCCAGCCCGTACGCGGTGGACCCGACCACGCCCTCCAGCAGCACCCGCCCCTGTCCCGCGCCCATGCCCCGTTCCCCCCGCCTGGTGAGCCCGCCTGATCAGCCTCCCTGATCAGCCCTGCTCCGTCTGCGGCGAGTCTGCCGCGCCGCCCGGGGCCGGGCCCACCGGATTATCGACCGAAAAGCCGTTGCGATCGCCAAGGCGACCTGCCTACCGTGGCAGCACACCGAAGGGAGGTGATCCTGTAGTGAGTACATTCAGGACGCGTGAGGTGGCTGCGCGCTAGCGCCGCCCCGCCCGCAGCGGCTGGTGCAGCGGGCACTTCCACAGCGCGCAAGCGCAATTCACAGCAGTCACCCGGCCCGCAGGCCCACCGGATCGTCCTCCGGTGCCCACGTCCCCGTTCCTAGGTCGGGGATGGGAGCAAGCCTGCGGGCCGCCTGCTGTTCCGATCACGGTCGTTACCCGGGTGGCCAGGGCTCCTCGGACTACTCAGGTTCCCCGGGGTCCTCGGCGTCGCGGGATCTCGGTCCGGACGCGAAGTGCTGGCTCCCGTACTGCACGGCAAACACCTCCCCGGAGTGGGTGGCGGAATTGACCTGGATCGCCAAGCCCGGCCTCTCCTGGCCGCGCAGCGAGGCCAGGGCCGTGACCTCCCGGGCGAGCGCCGGATTCCGGTCGAGCAACTGGGCGAGAACCTCGGTCCAGTAGTCCAGGACCGTGGCGTCGACCGCTCCCCTCGTGGCGGTCGACGCCTGGTCCAGCGCTACGGTCAGCTCCCTGCGGTGACTGCGGCGGGCGTGCGCGATGACGCCACTCATCAGGGTCTTCGCCTCACCCCAGAGGTCCGTGCCCATCGCCGCGACCAGCGCGGTGGCTCCGCCGGCGGCGAGCTCGGCGAGTTCCTCGTTCATCGGCTCGATTCCACCCGCTCGTTGTTGTGGATGTGCTGGACGCCGCTGTGCACGACATAGGCCCGGCTGTGTCCTGAGGCATGGACGGACTGCTCCGCGGCCCGCTGCTCGGGCAGCGCAGGCCGCTCGGCGTCCCCGGAGCCGGGGTCTGCGACCCCACCAGGGTCGCCTCCACCGTCCCGGCCCGCGTCGCCGCTGCCGTCCAGGTCGGCATCGACCCGCGGCCCGACGGGGCTGCCCGGATACCAGAGCCAGGCCTTGGCGGTGTACTCCTTCACCTGGACCGTGGCCACGCTGAAGGCGTCGGATTCGAGCCCCTCGTGGCCGTGCCCGACCGTCTCCTCGTGGAAGTGGTGCGACAGGATCGCGGCCACCGGGGTGCCGCTGGTACCGGCCAGGGCCGCCTGCCGCAGCGGGGCCGAGTCGAGCAGCCGCGCCAGCGCCTCGAACGGAGCGCCGGAGACGGCGTCGTGGATCCCCCGGGTGTCCTCCCGATCCACCCGGATCTCCCCCGCGTGCGCGGCGACCCGCACCCGCACCCGGGACTCCGCTGCTGCATGCCGATTGTGCTCGCGGATCCGCGAGTTCAGCTCCGGCAGCAGCGGGACCAGCAGTCTCGCCTTGGGCAGTCCGGCCGGGGCCACCAGCTGGCAGCCGTCACCGGTGTCGACGTAGGCGAAGTCCCGCTCGTCCAGATCCGCGATGCCCATGGCGCTGGCCAGCGCGGAACGCAGCACGCTGCGGACCTCCTGCAGCCGCTGCTCGCCACGCCCCGCGGAACCCGCGATGTCGCACGCCAGCAGCGCTCGGTACTCGTACCTCGGATTCACGTTCCCTCCGCGACGACGACGAGGGCCGGCAAGTCGAAGATCGATTGCCGTCGGCACCGGATTTCCGCTGCCGACAAGATGATTGACGAGATCGTAGGGGAGGGGTCCTCGGGTAGAACGGCTACAAATACGGCTTGTTCGGCTTCGGCCGGACGAGGACGAGAGGTGTGGCCGATGAGCAACGCACGGGTTCGCGGGGCCGCGACGTACTGGCCGCCGGCGGGACTGCTCGGGCGGGTCGACGAGCGCGACCGCGCGATCCTGCTGGGGCTCGGCCACGGCGTGGTCTACCCGGCCGGTCAGATCACCATTCGCGAAAACGACACCTCGGACTACGCGCTGCTCCTGGTCGGCGGCACGGTGAAGGTCACCGCGCACGCCCACGACGGCCGCGAGGCGCTGCTGGCCGTACGGATGGCCGGGGACCTGGTCGGCGAACTCGCCGGGATCGACGGTCAGCCGCGCGTCGGCACCGTGACCGCCTGCGGCAAGGTGCTGGCCCGCTACATCCTGCGCTCCGAGCTGGCGGAGTGCACGAAACAGCACCCCGCCATAGCACTTGCGCTCAACGCCAGCGTCGTCGCCAAGCTCCGCACAGCGACGGGGCGCATCGTCGACTTCACCGGCTGCGACGTGCTCGGACGGCTGGCCAGGATCTTGCACCACCTGGCCGTCATCTATGGACGCCCCGGTCGCACCCAGGCCCATCTCCCGCTGTCACAGCCGGAGATGGCCACCCTGGTCGGCGCGGCGGAGTCCTCGGTCCACAAGGCCCTGCGAGCACTGCGGGAGTCGGGCGCAGTCGAGACCGGCTACCGCAGGATCACCATCCTCGACCTGGACCTCCTCTCCCGCATCGCGGCCGAGGCGGTCCCGCTGGAAGCGAATCTCTCCAAACACGTATAAGCATCGGGTTTGCCCGCCGGTCCTGCTGTCAGCATGACCGAGCGCCGGACCCGGGCGTGGAAGAAACGGGGGAAGCAGATGCCAGAGAACCCTGACAACGAAGCGATCCAAGAGACCCACGTGCAGGCCGGTGACGTGAGCGGCACGATGATCGTCGGCCACGACAACACCGTGAACACCCTGGAGATCACCGCCCGCCGCGGCTCGAAGATCATCGTCCACCCGGGACCGCGGCCGGCCCCGGCCAAGCGCCACCCCATCGCCCAACTCCCGCGCTCCGTCGCCGATCCGCTGATCGGCCGCGAGCACGACGTCCGGATCATGCAGGCTGCCGTCGAGACCCGTCAGCTGGTGCAGCTCTGGGGCGTCTCCGGGGTCGGCAAGAGCGCGCTGCTGCGCCACCTGTCGCGCACGCTGCCGCGCGGGCCCGAGGGCGTCGCCTACATCGAGGCCGGCGGCCGTACGGCGGACGACCTCGCGCAGGCGATCTTCGACGTCAGCTTCGACATCGGCTTCGACACGCTCAACTACAAGCCGTCGCTGGAGGTGCTGAAGGAGCACCTCCAGACGCTCAAGCTGCGGATCTACCTGGACGACGCAGGACTCGACGAGAAGGACCTACGTCGTCTGTTCGACATGGCCGAGCAGTCCACATTCGTCTTCACCTCACAGCAGCCGACCGTGCTCAGTGACGTGCACCCGGTCCAGCTGGACGGGCTGACGGACTCGGCCGCCGCGGAGCTGGTGAACACGCTGCTGGACCGCGAGTTGGGACGAGACGAGACGCGGATCGTCAAGGCGCTGTGCGACGCGGTCCGCGGCAATCCGCTGGAATTGCGACGCATTGCGATGTCGGCCGCGATCGGCAACGGGCTGCCGAGCATCACCGCGCTGCCCCAGCTGCTCCCCGCACTGGTGAAGCAACTCCGGCTGGAGGAGCGCGACCTGCTGCACCTGCTCGGCTCGATCGAAGGAGCCGAGCTGGCCGCACGCCACCTGAACGACCTGCTCGGTCGGACGGACGCCGACACGCTCGCCGCCGGACTCGTCCGCCACGGCCTGCTGCTCACCTCGGAGACCGGCTACAGCTGCCCACCGGACGTCGCTGAGTGCGTGCTGGCCACTCGGAAGTCGGAGTTCCCCGCCGACCAGCTCTGCCGGACGCTCACCGCATGGGTCGACGACCAGGCCACCACCCCAGACGACGTCGCCGCGCACTTCCAGGCCCTGGACATCGCGGTGCTACGCGCGGAGCGACTCGGCCAGGCCGACCTCGGCGTGTCGCTGGCCCGCGCCGCCTCGCCCAAGCTGGCCCTCTCCCGGCAGTTCGACGCCTGGGGCAGCCTGCTCGGCGCCGGGTGGGCCGTGGCCAAGCACGTCGGCGACAAGCAGGGCGAGGAGTTCTTCCTGCGCGAGGCACGCACCCGCCGCAAGTCGATCACCCGCGTCGCGCTGACCACGGCCCTGGTGGTCGAAGCGGAAGTGCTGTGGAAGGAACTAGCCGCCCTGCACGCGAAGACAGCAGCGGCCCAGAACCTCTCCAACGCGGCGACGGCCCTCACCCCGCCGCCGGTCCACCTGCTGCCCACGCCGCCCAGCCCGGCGCCCACCGTGCCCACGGTGCACCCGCCGGTCACCCCGGCCACCACGCCGCCCGCCGCTCCGCCCGCTACACCGCCGCCCGCGCACGTGGCACCGCCCGTCCACGTGACGCCACCGGTCCAGGTGACACCGTCCGTGCCGACGTCCCCGGGGCCGGGCGTCTCCAACGTCAGCTCCAACGTCGCCTCCAAGACCGCCTCGCAGTCGCAGGCCGGCGGCTCGCACATGACGGGCACTCAGGCCTCCACGCACGCCACCGCGTCGTCGCACCTCGGGACCACCGTCGTGGGCAAGCCCGTGGTCGTCGCCGGCGTGGCGGGCAAGGGCGGAATCGCCGGGCTCGCCTTCGCGTGCACGCTCGGCCTCGCCGCCGTGGTAGGCGTGGGTGTCACGGTCTACGCGGACAACCAGCCGGTCTCGGCCCCGGTCGTCTCGACGGTCCCCACGGACACCACGAACCCCACCGACACGACGACCCCGACCGACGACACCTCGCCCTCAGTCGATCCCGCGTGCACGGCCATCGCCTCCACCTGGTCGTCAGAGGTCAACCAGTACAACTCCGACTACACCACCGCGACCAGCGCGCTCGATGCCTACAACAGCGCCATGGCTTCCTACAACGCGGGTCAGACGTCCACTCCTCCCGACGACAGCACGTTGCTCTCCGACGTGCAGAGCGAGATCAACGACCTGCAGACGATGGCCTCCACGGTGCAGGAGGCCCAGGGGCAGGCTCAGTCCAGCTCCGTGCAGACGGACCTCGACGACATCCTGACGCCCGATCAGCAGCTGGTGCAGATGTATCAGGCCTACGAGAACGATCCGCAGAACAACGCGTTCGACGGGTCGAGCCAGGTCTCCTCGTTGAACTCCGCCGCACAGAGCCTGCAGACCGACTGCGGCGGCTGACCGTAGCCGGGACCACCCAGGAAGGGCCAACCATGTCCGCAGATCCCACCCACGGGAACGTCCGCATCGGAGACGTCTCCGGCACCGCGATCGTCGGCGACAACAACCGCGTGACGACCACGAAGCAGCACCCCGAGCCGTCGCAGCCGCCGCACCCGCGTCAACAGAACTCCGCGGAGGACCAGGCGGCCGTCTTCTCGGTCTACAACGGCGACATGACCGTCCACCACACAGCTGCCGCCGAGCCCGAGCCGGAGCCTGAGGGGAAAGACTGAGAAACCCCGCGTGCCCCGGGCGACGTCCATCGCCCGGGGCACGCACCTTGCTGTCCGTGCTGGCCACCCAGTCAGTCCTGGTCGTTCAACAACTCCAGGTCCTGCGCACTCAGCGTGGCCGTCTTCAGCAGCTCCCTGATCAGGTTGACGCTGAGCGTCGAGCCGACCGGTTCGCCGACCTCGTCGCGCAGGAGGCCCCGTACGCCCCGGCGGTGCAGTCGTTCGCGCACGTCCTCGACCGCGTTCGCGACGGTCTTGTACGTCCAGGACTTGGTCACGTAGGGCGAGGCGTTGACCAGACGCGCGGTGTCCTCCCACGGCAGCGGGAGCGGGAAGGCGTCGTGGCCCTCCAGGTAGCGCCGGGCGAGTGCGGTGAGCACCAGCCGCTCATGCGGGGAGAGTTCGTAGACCGTCTCGGGGTCCACGGTCTCCGCGCTGCTCGTGGAGCGGGGGTGCCGGTCGTCCTCGTCCACCAGACGGACCTCCACCAGATGGGAGCGCTGCTTGGACGAGTTGATCACCAGCGGGGTGTACCCGGCCTCGAGGATCCGCTTGTGCCCGGTGAGCATCAGCACGCCGTCGGGCAGTTCGATAGGGAGGTTTCCGGTGTTGACCAGCCACCAGTCGCCGTCCGCACCCGTGCAGGTGAAGACGCCGTGCCGACGGCTGACCGTCGGGTCGTCGACGCCCACCGGCACGTGCACGTCCTCACGATCGCGCCCGAACAGCAGCGTGTACCGGCGCGGCGGCACGGCGTACCCGCCCTCCGGACCCAGTACGAAGATCGTCCCCGGCGGCGCCGCCGGCACTCGGTCGGCGGGACTGCCCGGTGGCAGGATCTGGGGTGGGAAGCTTCCTGACGCCATGTCATATACCTCCGGCTCGGCTCGCGCCAGTGTACGAAGGCACCGTGGGGACCGGTCCTCACACAGTATGCGAAGCACCGGTCTCACAGATGTGCGAGGTCCGGCGCACAGGCCCGCGCCTTCGCCGTCAACCCGCCATGCCGGCAGTCAACTTGCTGATAGCCTGCCCGGCGTCAGTGCAAGCAGCCGGGGGACCTGCTGATGATGGACAGCACGATCGCCGAGCCGCTCGGCGCGGACGATCCGCAGGAGATCGGCAGCTTCGCCGTCATCGGCGTGCTCGGCACCGGCGGCATGGGCGAGGTCTACCTCGGGGTGTCGGACCGGGGCTACGCCGCCGTCAAGCGCGTCCGGGCGCGACTGGTCTCCAGCGAGCGCTTCGAACGCGAGGTCGGGCTCCTCTACCGCGTACCGGTCGGAGTCGGGCCGCGGGTGCTGGCGAGCGACGGCACCGCGGAGCGCCCATGGTTCGCCACCGAGTACGTGGCCGGACTCACCGTGGACGAAGCCGTCCGGCTGCGCGGCCCGCTGCCCGCCGAGGCACTCTGGCTGCTGCTGGCCGAGGCGGCGGCCCAACTGACCGCCGTGCACGAAGCCGGGATCACGCACCGCGACGTGAAGCCCGGCAACGTGATGCTGGTACGCGACGGCGTGAAGCTGATCGACTTCGGCATCGCCCGCGCCGCGGACCAGGCGAGGCTCACCAAGACCGGTGGCAGCTACGGTACTCAGGGCTTCTCGGCACCGGAACAGCAGTCCGGGGACGAGAACGTGGGCGCGCCCGCGGACGTGTACGGGCTCGGGGCGCTTCTGCTCTACGCGGCCTCGGGTCGCACGCCCGGCGTCGTCCCCGACGTCGAACCGCTGCGCGCCGTGGACGCCGACCTCGCCGACCTCGTCGCGTCCTGCCTCGCCACCGCCCCCAAAGACCGCCCCACCGCCCGCGAGTTGGCCGGCACCGCACGCACGCAGCTGCCGGTTCCGGCACCGACCTGGCCCTCGGAGGTCATGGCACGCGTCGCCGCGCGACGTGACTTCGCCGCCACACCGGTCAGCAAGATGGACACCGTCCCGCCGCCGGAGCCGGATCCGGATCCCGAACCGGACACCGTGCCGAACGCCCCCACGGCAGCGCACCGGCGGCGCACGCGCCTGCTCCTGCTGCCGACCGCCGGACTGGTCGCCCTGGGCGTCGTCGCGGCCGTCGTGTTCTCCCCGTCCGCGCCCGCGGACAACGGCAGTCCGCGGTCGTCCGGCGGCGCGACGGACACCGTCCAGCCCGTGGGCCGGACGTCGCAGTCGTCCTCCGCGAGCCCGAGCCGCAACGCCTCGTCCCCCGCCGGGTCCGCCTCCGCGTCGGCGGGACTCCCGACCGCCCAGGGCGGCACGGGCGGCACAGGCGGCAGCACAGGCAGTGCCACCGGCGGCCAGGCCACCCCACCGGGCGTGCCCGGCACGAGCCCGGCCCCCGGCCCGGTCACGAGCACCCCACCCGCGGCGCCCGGCCCCAGCCCCACCGCGTCGTCGATCAGCGGCATCAGCGGCGGCGACGACACGACGCAGGTCAGGGGTTCCGAAGCGGACACCGACTGGTATGCCAACGACGCGGCCTGCTCCGCCTGGTTGGACGACAACGGCTCCGGCGGGCTCGCAGGCGTGGTGAACACCTCCATGGGCGAGACCTGCGACGCCGAGCTCTACCGCACCGGCGGCATGGCATACGGCTTCTACGCCTCCTTCGGCGCCGCGAAGACGAACTTCATCCCGGACGCCGGCCACGCGATGTGGATCTGCGTCTGGAAGGCGGGCGACCAGTCCGACGAGAAGTGCTCCCCGCGCTTCGGCATGAACGGCCACACCCCGGTCATGCAGTGAAATCACGCAACGGCGGCGAGCGCCGCTGCCGACAGGTCCAACAGGTCTGAGTGGAACGCGGACAGGCCGCCCCCGAAACGGGGACGGCCTGTCGGTGAGCCCGCCTGTCGGCGAGCCTCAGTGAGGTCAGTTCTTCCAGCGCGGCTTGCGCTCGGCGGAGCCACCGGCAGAGCCGCCGGCGCGGTAGCCGGAGGGGCCACGGTCCTCGCGGCGCTGGAAGCCACCACGGTCGTCACGGCGGTCGTCGCGACGGAAGTTGCCGGACGCCGGACGGTGGTCGTCGCGACGGGCGGCGCCGAAGGACGGACGACGGTCGCGGTCGCCGCCGAAGGAACGGCCCGCGCCGAAGGACGGACGGTCCTCGCGACGCTGGAAGCCACCGCGGTCACCACCACGGTCACCCCGGTCGTCGCGACGGTCGTCACGGCGGAAGCCCTCACGGTCGTCCCGACGCTGGAAACCACCGCGGTCGTCACGACGCTGGAAGCCACCGCGGTCACCACCACGGTCACCGCGGTCGTCCCGACGGTCGTCACGGCGGAAGCCCTCACGGTCGTCCCGACGCTGGAAACCACCGCGGTCACCACCACGATCGTCCCGACGCTGGAAACCACCACGATCGTCCCGACGCTGGAAACCACCACGGTCACCGCGGTCGCCGCCACGGTCGTCCCGACGCTGGAAGCCGCCACGGTCGTCACGGCTGCGCTCCTCACGGCTCGAGAAGCCTCGGTCCGCACGCGGCGCGCGGGCCTCGACGGCGACCGGAGCGTCAGCAGCCTCGGCAACCGCAACCGGGGTGCCCTCGGCCGCTTCCGCGCCCTCCGCCCCATCGGCGACCGGCTCGTCCGTAAGGCCCAGCTCGGCACGCTCGGAGGCGGCACGGGAGGCGAGACGCTCGGCCTCGTCGCGGAGGTTGGTGGCGTGGCGGGTGGCCCGCTCCAACTCCTTGGTCAGGGAGGCGACATCGCGCTCGGCCTGCTTGGCCTGGGTCGCGGCCGACTCGGCCTGAACCTCCGTCAGCGAACGGGCACCGGTGATGCGGACCAGGTCCGCGTCGAAGGAGCCGCCGACGATGTGGCGGGTCGCCTCGACACCGGCGTCCTCCAGCAGACGGAAGGTGCTGCGGCGCTGGTGCGGCAGGATCAGCGTGACGACCGTGCCGGAGCGACCGGCACGCGCGGTGCGGCCGGAGCGGTGCAGGTAGTCCTTGTGGTCACCGGCCGGGTCCACGTTGAGCACCAGGTCGATGCCGTCGACGTGGATGCCGCGCGCGGCGACGTCGGTGGCGACGAGGACGTGGACGTAACCGTCCTTGAAGTCGGCGAGGGTGCGGGTACGCGCGCCCTGGGTCATGCCGCCGTGCAGCGCGTCCGCCTTCACGCCCGCGTCACGCAGCTGGTCGGCGACACGGTCGCAGCCCATCTGGGTGCGGACGAAGATGATCGTGCGGCCCTTGCGGGCGGCGATCGCGTTGGTGACCGGCGCCTTGTCCTTGGGCTTCACGACCAGGACGTGGTGGGTCATGGTGGTGACCGCACCGGCGGACGGGTCGACCTCGTGGGTGACCGGGTCGACCAGGTAGCGCTTGACCAGCGTCCCGATCTCGTTCTCCAGCGTCGCGGAGAACAGCATGCGCTGGCCGCCGGCCGGGACCTTGTCGAGGAGCTCGGTGACCTCGGGCAGGAAGCCCATGTCGGCCATCTGGTCGGCCTCGTCGAGGACGACGATCTCGGTCTCTTCGAGCGAGCAGGCGTTGCGGTCGATCAGGTCGCGCAGGCGGCCGGGGGTGGCGACGAGGACGTCGACGCCGCGCTCCAGGGCCCAGATCTGCTTCGGCATGGAGGTACCGCCGCAGACGACCTTGAGGTTCAGGCCGAGGACCGAGCCGTACGGCTCGAGCGCGTCGGAGACCTGCATGGCCAGCTCGCGGGTCGGCACCAGGATCAGGCCGCGCGGGCGCTTGGCGCGGGTGCGGCCCTGCTCCAGGCGGGTCAGCAGCGGCAGGCCGAAGCTCAGCGTCTTGCCGGAGCCGGTACGGCCACGGCCGAGGACGTCCTTACCGGCAAGCGCGTCCGGGATGGTCGCGGCCTGGATCGGGAACGGGGTGGTCACGCCACGCTTGGCCAGGGTGCGGACGATCTCGTCCGGCAGACCCAGGTCGCCGAAGGTGAGCGTCTTCTCGGCGGGCTCGACAGCCTCGTCGGCGTTCTCGGCGGAATCAGTGGTGTTGACAGTGGAGTTGGTGATGTCGGCGGCGTCCGCCGGGATCTCGGTGAGGGCCTCGTGCTCCGCGGCCTCGGTGTTTTCGGGCATGGCGAAGCGGGCATCGTCAACGATGGACATGCAAAACCTTCCGGATATTGGCACGCGCCAAATCCGCAGGTTTCCAAACCGCCTCTATGCGGTCAGCCACGGAGTGCCGGAACGCGCCAAGGGCGCCTTATCTTCCAGCGCCGGGCAAATTGAACAACGATCTACCAAGATAGCCCAGCCGCCACGGGCGGAGCAAACGACGTGGTGGAGACCCGGATCACACGCTCCTCAGCTCCCGGACGCGCTGGCAGAGGGGCTGGCGGAGCTCGGCGACGGCGAGGGCGGCGGGGTGGACGGAGCCGGAGTGGACGGCTGCACCCGGGAGGGGCTGGGGGTGGGCTGCGAGGGCGGCGTCACCGTCGGCCGGACGGCACTGGTGCTCGGCAGCGGGGTGACTCCGACCGGCTGACCGCCGACCTGGGGCGAGGGAGTGCCGCTGGGGCGTGCGCCCGGTGTGGGGGCGCCGGCAGGGGCGCTCATGCCCGGCGCCGCGCTGGGACGGTCGCCGCCGCGGTGGCGCGGCTGCTCCGTCGTCCGCGTGGTCACGCCGTCCTGCGAGCCGCCCGCACCCGCCGGCGCGGCCGTCGGCACGCCGGCGCCCGTGGGCGTCGCCGCCGGACCCACCTCCATGCACCCGGCCAGCGTCGGCACCGCACCGACCACGGCCCCGGCCACCACCACGAACGCGAGCGCCCGGCGCGCCCCGACTTCGACCTTTCCCACCGCGTCCGGCCCCGCTTCCTCTACTGCGCGTCCTTGCCCCCGACAATCCCTTCCCACTCCAACGCGCCCCCCGGCCAAAGGACACGCACGCGTCAACCCGCCCCCGCGATTCCCACCCCACCGCTCACCCGTACCCGAGCTCGTGCAGGCGCTCCTCGTCGATCCCGAAGTGATGACCGATCTCATGCACGACCGTCACCCCGACTTCGCGCACCACCTCGTCCTCGCTCCGGCACATCCGCAGCGTCGGATTCCGGTAGACGGTGATCCGGTCCGGCAGCACCCCGGCGTACCACTCGCCGCGCTCGGTCAGCGGCGTGCCCTCGTACAGCCCGAGCAGCTCGGGCCGCCCCGGCACGGGGTCGTCCTCGACGAAGATCACCACGTTGTCCATCAAACGGGTGAGCTCCACGGGAATCCGGTCGAGCGCCTCCCCGACCAGCTCCTCGAACCGCTCCCGTCCCATCTCCAGCACGACTCGGCCCCTGACCTCGTAATCGATTTTGGCGTTCCCGCTCGCATCCCATATGCTTCTGAACGTCCCCGACGGCCGCAAGGAAGCCGGGAGGGTCCAAACGCCCTCATCGTCTAGTGGCCCAGGACGCCGCCCTTTCAAGGCGGTAGCACGGGTTCGAATCCCGTTGGGGGCACGGCATTGCCCGTGCATGTACGTTGTGCGCATGGCTCCGTGGAGCAGTTGGTTAGCTCGCCACCCTGTCAAGGTGGAGGTCGCGGGTTCAAGTCCCGTCGGAGTCGCTCAGGCTCCCTCGCAAGAGGGAACCTGGCCAGGTAGCTCAGTTGGTACGAGCGTCCGCCTGAAAAGCGGAAGGTCGCCGGTTCGACCCCGGCCCTGGCCACTCGTTTGACCAGCAGAAAGCCCCCGCTCGGTGATCGAGCAGGGGCTTTTTTCATGCCAGTTACGCCAACGCGTACGCCAACGGCTCAGCCCAGCTGCTCACCAAGGCCCTCCAGAGCCTTCTTCTTCTCGGTGAGCGAGGCATGGGCGTAGACCTTCATGGTCACGCCGATGTCGCTGTGTCCGGCGATCTGCTGCACGACATGCGGCGGCACTCCGAGGTCCAGGAGGAGCGTCACGCAGGTGTGGCGGAGATCGTGGAAACGGAGATCGAGGGCCAGCTTCCGCCGCAGCGGGTACCAGCTTCGCCGCACGTTGTCCGGCTCGATCGGAGTACCCACCCGGCTCGCGAACACGAGGCCGTGTTCCTGCCACTCGTCCCCCGCGCGGGCGCGCTCCTGGGCCTGTCGCTCCCGGTGCGCCTCCAGAGCCGAGACGACAAGGGGCGGAAGCGGGAGGGTACGGACCGAGGACTCGGTCTTGGGCGGCACCCGGGTCAGAGTGCCGGCCACTCGCTGCAAGCTGGCTTCCACGATCAGCGTGCCGCGCTCCAAGTCGATCGCCTCCCACTGGAGACCCAGGAGTTCCCCACGGCGCATGCCCATGACGAGTGCCAGGACGTACAGGGCGTGCAAGCGGTCGGATTCGGCAGCCTTGAGCAAGACTCGCGCCTGGGCCACGCTGAGCCCCTTGCCGGAGCTGTAGGCGGGTGACGGGACCTGAACTAGCCTGGCCACGTTACGAACGATCAGTTCCTCTCGCACAGCGCTCTGCAGAGCGTTCCTCAGAACGGCGTGGATGGACTGCACCATGCGCCGAGACAAGCGGGATTGGCAGCACTCCCCCGCCGCGCAGCAACGGGGCTTACTCCTCTTGGCATCCGTCCCGTGCTTGCAGCACTGGCACTCGCTGGCGACGAGGGTGAGCCAGGTCCGCACCTCCTGGGCCCGGAGTGTCCGGATCTTCTTGCGGCCGAGTCCTGGCACCAGGTGGACCCGCACCACACTTTCGTACCCCTGGGCCGTCTTCGGCCTGCGGTTGGTCCTGACCGTGGTTTGCAGCCAGTACTCCAGGTACTCAGCCAGCGTTGCATTCGTGTCCGGAGTCGGAACGCCCTGCATGTCTTGGGCCATGAGCAAGGTGATCTTCTGGAGAACGTCGTCACGGGTCTTGCCGTAGACGGACACTCGCTTGCGGACGCCCGAGGTCGTGGTCACGTAGGCCCGGCCGTGGTAGGTGCCGTTCTTACGGGGGTAGATGCTGCCATCGCCGTTTGCACGCTTCGCCATCAGACGTTCTCCTCAGTTCGGTTCTGCATGTAGGCGGCGACGCTGTCTGCCGTGAAGCGGCGGCAGCGGCCGATGGTGAAGCTGGCCAGTTGGTTGGAGTGGATGAGGTCGTAGACAGTGCTCTTGCCGACCTTGAGGACGGCCATGACGTCCTTGACAGTGAGCGCTTCGGGCACGGCGGTTGTCAGGGGGACTCCTCTGGGCTGGGTGCACGACGTGGAGACGTAGGGCAGCCGGGGGTTCTGGCCCCCTTCTCCCAGGGCCGCTACATCCGCTACGCCGCTACATCGCAGGTCAGCGGGGGTGAGTCTGTAGCGGATAGCTGGGATGTAGCGGCTACGCGTCGTTTGGGGCGCGGTGGGGCGGTTGGTGCGTAGCCGCTACATCGGGGTTTGCCGCTACACGCTTGGTGCCTCTGAGCTGGGCTGTAGCGGTGTAGCGGATGTAGCGGCTTCTGGAGAGGGGGGAGGGCAGTAGCGGGCCCAGGCGTCGGCCAGGTCCTCGCTGTAGTAGCCCTTGAGGACGGCGCCTGCGGTGCGGATGTTGCGGGGCATGATCGGCTCGTTGTTGACCGTCACGTACTGGCTGAGCATCTTCGACAGGCGGCGCGAGTCGAGCGGCTTGCCGTTCATCTCGCCCCACGGGGCGTCGTCCAGGGCGTTCAGCCGGTCCAGGACCGCGATGGTGGGCAGGCGTTCGACGCCGATCAGCACGTGGTCGCGAAGGTCGGTGAGCAGCCGGACGCCGAGACTGGAGCGGTCGTCGGTCTGGGAGGCCTTGACCAGGATCGTGCAGGCCTCACGGGCACGACGGGGCCAGTCGCCGCCTGCTGCGTCCGCGATGGCGAGCAGCGGTTCCCATACGTCGGCGGGCCGGTCGGTGACGCCGTCGGGCATCTCGGGCCAAGCCCCTGCGACGTGTTCGCGGATGGCTTCCGCCCAGGTGGCCAGGCGGTCGCGGAGCTTGTGGCCTTCCCGTTCGTGCAGGCGGGCCCGGTAGGGCTCCACCTTCTCGTTCCGGGCGCGGCGGCGCATGCGGATGATGACGGAGCGGGTCAGGATCGTGTCCGGCAGCGAACCGAGACCGGCGACGGCGACGGCTGTGTAGGAGGGGAAGGCCTGTACGGTTTGGTTGCCGCCGTCGCCGATGCACCGGTAGGTCACGCCGGTGCGGCGGTGTCCGGCGTTGAGGAATCCGCGCAGCTCTTCGTTGTCCCCGGCCTTGGGACCGAAGACGGTGTCGATCTCGTCGAAGAGGATCGTCGGCCGTCCGTCGGGCCCGCTGACGGCGCGGAAGAGGGCTGCGGCGGAAGCATTGACGGCCACCATCGGCCGTGGCACCAGGGTGTCCACGATCTCCAGTGCGCGGCTCTTGCCGCTGCCCGGTTCCGGGGACAGGAAGGCCAGGCGGGGTGTGGAGTCGAAGCAGTCGAGCAGGTGAGCGTGTGCGTCCCACAGCGCGACGGCCACGTAAGCGGCTTCGGTGGGGAAGATGTTGAACCGGCGGTGGAAGGCTTCCACCTCGTTGAGCAGCGCGGCCCCGTCCGGTGGTGCTTGGGGCGTGTGTGCGCGGGCGGTCATCAGGCGCGGGTGTCCTTCCTGGTGATGGAGCTGCCGCAGGCGAGCGCCTGCGGCTCAGGGCTGAAAGGCAGTGAGGGCGGCCTTCGGCCGACGCCCCTCGGGCGCGGACGCCAGCAGCGGGCGGGGCGTGTCGGCGTCCGCGCGGCCGATGGGTGGTGCCGTGAGGCTCTTAAATCGGGGATCGCGTGGGGCCCGGATTGTTGGCGATCGACCAGTTCAGGGCGTTGGTGATCGTGGCGCGGCACTCGCGCTCGGTCAGCCCGCACAGACTCCCCGCCGACTTAAGAGCCTCTTCGACCCGTGCCCGGGTGAGCCTGCCGTCGGCGACGAACCTGCCCAGCGCACGCGCTGCCCGGGTCAAGCGCCAGTTCCGTTCCCCCTGGCCTGCGTTGGCCACGGCGTCGTACTCGTTCGCTAGAGCGGCTTCGGCATAGCCCGCCCCGCGTCCGCTGCTGCGAACGGTGGTGACGGCGGGTCGAGGCTTGGGCGCCAGCAGGGTCAGCAGCCATGCAGGCAGCGGCGCAGGATCGTCCAGATTCTCCAGGGCGTATGTGCCGGTGGGGGTGGTGCTGCCGGGGGCGACGACGTAGCCGCCCCATCCTCGGGTGTCGACCATCGGCCCGAGAGTGCCTGCGGTGTTGCCCAGCCGGACCCCGGGCGGGGCGGTGAAGTACAGGTGCCACCCGCCGCCCGCAGTCCGCACCGTGCGGGTTGCGGGCAGGAGTTGTCCGGCGCGCTCGCAGAGCGCCTTGAAGGTCGTCATGCCGCAAGGCATGTCCGAACCGTTCTTCGGCGCGTCCAGGTCGACCACCAGCAGTCCGGCCGGGCCGGTCGCGATGGCGACGTTCCCGGCCGGGGCCTGCCGCCACCAACCGCGCACGGTGGCTTCGTTGGTGGTTGCGCGCTGCTCCCACTTGGCATGCCCGCCCGCGCATGGCCCGATGCCGGGACAGGTGCTCTCGCCGTGCAGGGCAGGTTTCTTGGAGCCGGGGCGGAGCGGGAAGACCGCCCAGTCGCGCTCTACGGCCGCCAGAGCGGCGTTCGTCAGATCGAAGGGGGATTCCATCCGGAACAGTCCTCTCAAGCCCCCACAGGGGCACTCAGGGCCTTCCGGGCACGGCAAGTGATCTCAACTCCCTTGCTGTGCCCGGAAGTTGGTGGATCCGTTGTCAGGCGGCGTGCTTGGCAGGCCGCTTCGGGACCTCGGGCACGTCCGGATGCTCTCCGGCTGTGTGGGCGAGGTATTCGGCGATCAGTGCCTGTACTTCCTTCGCGCCGATCACGGCCCGGGTCTGCCCGCAACGGCACACGTAGTGCGCCCTCGGGAGCTGCGTCGGGGAGTTCGCGTTCCAGTGGCTGCGCGGGTGGTGCGGTGCGAAGACGTAGATCCCGGGGTTGTCCTTGCTGGCCCAACTGGTGGGCATCAGGCGGCCCGCCGCAGCGGGATCACCTTCGCCAACGGCCTCTCTTCCGGCGCGGGTTCGCCGCCTTCGGGCTCGGGCGGCGAGGGCTGCTGGTCGGCGGCGTTCATCTCTCGGCAGACGGCCAGTGCGCCGCGCAGGTAGCGGCGGCGGGACTGCCCCGTCAGGACGCTGATGCCGAGTGCGCCGCCGAGGATGACGCTCGGGCCGAAGACGACCACGGCGGCGATGGTGTCGGCGTTCACGCGCCACCTCCGAGCGTCCGCGCGACGAGGGCGGCGACGGTGGGGCCGAGGTCGTCCAGGCGGGCGCGGATGCCCTGCCACGACTGGTCGTCGATCGCGAGCAGCGCGCCGAGGGCGGTGGGCAGGTCGCCGGTCTGGGCGGCGGTGAGGGCGTCGCGGAAGTGTGCGGCGGCCAGGGGGCGGATGATCGGGGCGTTCATGGCTGGTGCCTCCGAAGCATGCGGGTTTTGTTCACGGTGTGTGACAGGGAGGGAGGCGCGTCCGCTCTGGAACACGTGTTTTCGGGGTGTTCCGGCAGGTCAGGAGCGCGTCCCTGGGAGCCTCCCCGTGACGTGTTGTCACAGTTCAGGGCAGGGATGGGGGTTCAGGGAGGCGGAGAGGGAAAACTCCCTGCCTCCCTGAACGCCTCCCTTTACTCCCCGTGACTTTCGGCGGCGTTGTCGTCGCGTCGGGCGAGGGCGGCGAGGACCTTGGCGCGGGTGACAACCATCTGTCCGTCGCTCCTGTGCGGGGCCGCGCCGACGCTCTCCAGGAGCTGCTTCAAGTCCTGCGGGGACCACGCCCGGTAGAAGGCGGGGTTCAGGTCGGTGAGCCGCTGGAGCACCTCGCGGGTCAGCATGCGCTGTGCGTCGCCGATGACGGTAGCGACGTCGTCGAGCGGGTCCACGACCGGCGCGTCGTTCTTCTCGGTGGCAGCGCGGGTGACGACGGCGGTGCGGGCGGCCTTGGCCCGGTCGGTGATCTCGATCGCCTCCGGGTCGGGGATGTAGTGTGTCCGCACTGTGATCGAGGACTGGCCCGGTGCGAGCTTGATCCCGTCGCCCGTGACGACCAGGGTGCCCTTGTCCAGGCCCTGGCGTAGCAGGTGCGGGGCGGCGCCGCCGTTCACGGCCTTGTCGCCCAGCGCCATGCGGGACTGGGACTCGGTGCCCAGTACCAGCGACGCGCGGATGTGCGCGCCCTCGCGGACCAGCTTGGGAAGGTTCTGGTCGGTGGGGTCCTGAGTGCCCTGCCAGAGCGTCACGTTCACGGCACGGCCCTGGTTGTGGATCTTCCGGGCGGCCATGAAGTACCGGCTGGTGGCCTTCGTGCCGCCGTAGGGGCGCTTGTCCGCCCCGACGGCCGGGCACATGAACGCCACCTGCGCCTCATCGACCAGGAGCACCAGTGGCGGGAACACGGTCCCGGGCGGGGCCATGAGCCGCCGTTCCATCTCCTCCACGCCCTCTTCGAGCATCTCGGTGACCTCGATGACGTGTTCATCGGTCGGACCCTGGATCAGCACGGTGGCCAGGCCGTCGAACATGGCCCAGTCGCCGACACCCTTGAGGTCCCCGATGCGGAACTCCACCGTGGGGTCCAGGCACAGCCACAGCGCCAGCGCCCGCAGGGACACGGTCTTGCCCTGGTTCGACAGGCCGGTGACCAGCAGGTGCCGCTGGAACAGGCTGAGCAGGGCGGCGTCGCCGCGCAGGTCCTGGCCCCACGGGGCGCGCCCGGTCTTGTAGTTCGCGGTCGCGGTGGTGTCGGTGACCAGCGGGGACGGGCCGATCGGCTGGTCCAGCGCGCCGGAATCGGCGATCCACAGCCGCACCGTGCGCGCAGCGGCCGGGATGGTGATGAACACTTCGTGCTCGTGCCGGTTGAGGTTCTCCGCGAGCTTCCGGCGTCGGTTCTGCACTTCCACCGTGGTCACGCCGGTGGGGAGTTGGACGTCGACTTCGACGCCGCATCCGGCGATGGTGATCGGTCCGAGCATGCCTGCCCCGGCGTCGCCCATCTCCAGGATGGCCTTCCGCAGCGGGGCGATGCCCAGGTCCCGCAGCGCCAGGACCACGCTCGACGGCGTGATCGGCTCACCATCGCCACCCGTGTTGGCGGGCAGGGCCCAGGACGGGGCGGCCTGGCGCTTGCGCCCGGCGTTCCAGCACGCCAGCAGCGCCAGCGCCGGGGCGACGGTCAGCATCGGGCCCCAGACGACGGAGGCGATGTACACGACCATGGTCGCCAGGTGGATCGCGAACATGGCCGGGGCGATGGTCTCGCCGACGTGGTGCGTGCTGATCGCCATCGCAATGCCGAGCGCGAGCAGGCCTGCGGCGGTGGCCAGGGTGCCGACAGCCAGGCTCTTCGCGAGCCGGACAGGGGCGGTGATCAGGTCCATCCGCCGCTGATGGCGGGCGGAGCGGAATGCGGCGGCGCGCTGCTCCCACTCCATGGCGACTTCAGGCTGACCGGCAGCTTCAGCGGCCCGCATCATCCGCTCGTATCGGGCCGTGGTCCGGGACTCCCACCCACGGCGGGCCAGGATGCCGGCACCGGCGGTGGCGAACATGCCGTGCCGCACGGTGAACCGGGCAGCAGCCGCGGTGCGCTCATGCTTGGCGAACCGGTGCACGAGGCGACCGGCGGCCACGACGCGCGGCGGCACCGTAAGCCACCTGCGCACCGGCTGGACCGTGGCCACCGTGTCCACCACGGTCGGGATGTCCGAAGCGGCGGGAGCGGGGGTTTTGCTGAGCAGGTCGGGGAACGGCAGGACCGCCGCACCCACGGTGTCCGGGACGGCGTCTTCGACAACCGTCGTGCCGGGCTGGTCGTTCAGCGGATCGTGGTTCACTTCAAGTCCTTCCAAGCTCATCGGGAGGAGCCGGGGCGCACCGGATGCTGTCCAGGCGGGTGCGCCCCGGGCTGACGTGCTCAGGCGGCGAGTGCCGCTGTGTCGTGGCAGGTCACGCAGGTGCCGAGCGAGCGGGGGATCACGTAGCCGACGTCACGTCGGCAGGCGGGGCAGGTGCGGCGCGCCCGCATCGCGGCGGCGAGCGCCGCGCGCTTGGCCTCGGTCATCGGCCGGACCGGCCGGGCGAGGTCGACGCGGTACAGGTACGCGCAGCGGACCCCGCCCCGGGTCTTGCGGGAGCGCCACAGCAGTTGAGCGGCGACCGGCTGACCGCCAGGTCGAAGGGCTCGGGCCCGGAGCTGACGGCGCGTCGCGTACCCCTCCGGAGCAAGCCGGAACGGAAACGTCGGAATGCCGAACCGGACCCCGGTCGGGTCGTAGAACCTCACGCCGCGCCCTTATCCACGTCCGCGTCGTCGGCGGGCTCGCGGACGGAGTGAAGCTGAGGCGGCGCGGTGCGCTCGGACTTGAGCGCGTCCCGCAGTGTCCGCGCCTTCACGGCCGACGTGTGCAGCTCGGTCCGCAGCCGGTCGGCCGTCAGCTGGTCGTCCGACCAGTCGGCCGTCAACGACCGTGCTTCCGCCATCAGTTCGTCGGGTGTGCGGGTCGGGCGCTTGGCCCGTGCGGCGGGCGGAACCGATCCGGTCGCCCGACGCGGACGCGAAGTAGGAGTCGGCTCCGCCGGGGCCTCGGTCGGCTCGGGCAGAGCCGGGGCGGGCGCGGTGTACACGGGCGGGAACGGGTCGGTGTCGGCCGACTCGCCCAGGTCAGACCCCGACCGATTTGTCAGCAACTGTGCTGATTCTTGTTCGGGCTTGTGGTGTAGCACCTTCGCGACCAGATCCGACCCGAAGAAGATCGAGCCGACCGGAAGTGAGGTCGCCAGCAGCACCAGCGCCCAGTTGGCCGGTGCCCAGTCGGCCAGACCGACCCGACCACCCGACTGGATCGCGGGCACCAACCCGTGCACGTAGTTCAGCACCAGCGACGCGACCGTGTAACCGGCCAGCACCCGCAGGGAGAACTTCCGATCCCGACCCTCGGGCAAGACCAGCGCGGCGATCAGCGCCAGCGCCATCAGCCCGTCCACAACCAGTGGATAGACATCCGCAGCGACCGCGTCCGCGCCGATCGCATGCGCCACGTCCCGCAGCGCATGCCACGAGACGCGGAACGCCATGCCGACCACGGCCAGCAGACCGAGCACCAACGTGACCTTGGGCCACCGGTTCATCCGCGCGGCCCCCCGATCAGCGCGTGGAGCACGACCAGCACCAGCAGGTACGCGCCCGCCGCCCCGGCCAGAGCCGGAAGGCCGCACCGGTGGAACTCCCACAGCACCGCGCCCGCAGCCGTCCAGGCCACGAGCTTGGCGAACGGCCGATCACCCGCGCCGCCGCCCGGCCGCTGCGGGATGACGTAGACCTGCCGACGCCGCTTCATGCCGCGACCCCCGTCCGGAAGGCCCGACGCCGCGCCATCGCGGGGTGCCGCAGCGGGACCGGGGCCTGACGCATCACCAGCCGCGCATACGCGGCCAGCTCGGGGTCCTCGTCCGCCAGGTCCACCAGCATGTCGCGGGCAGCGTCCAGACGGGCCGTGCGGTCGATCTCGCTCTCACCGGGAACACCGGCGAAGAGCTGGTGGTCCACACCGAGCGCCAACTCGGCGAACTCGGACGTGTCGAAGGCCTCGTGGCCTGCAACCATGTACTTCACGGGTCTGCCTCGCTTCATAGCAGGGAGGCGACACGTGCGGGGGCGGTTGCTGTCCGGCCAAGGAAGCAGCAACCGCCCCGACGCATGTGTCGGGACTACTCGACAACCGAGCAGCCATGACCCCCGACGCCCTCGCTGAAGCGGGGCACGTCGAGGACCAAAGACACTCGTTTGATCACACCGACCCCGGTTGTCCGAGGTCAGCGCGCCATCACTTACGGGAGCGCGCTCCCGCTCTGGGCAGATGACTCGCCCTCCGGCTGACAAGGCGCCGGGTACCTCCCCCCGACCAACGCGGGGCTCCTGGAAGTGCATTTATGCAGGTCAGAGCAGCCCAAAGAAGGGGCCTTTCTGCTCTCTGCGGTTGTTCGCCGCTTCGATGTCTCCAACATACGCAGCCTGCCTAGGGAGGTCAACCAGGCTATCCAGATCAGGCTCCCTGACTTTGCTGACCGGGTGCCGTAGCATGGCGGCATGAGCCTGGATCCGAATGACCCGCGTCCGCCGTATGTGCAGGTCAGCAGCCTTCTACGGGCTGCGATCCTGACCAAGAAGCTGCTTCCGGGTGACCAGCTACCTTCTGGCCCGGAGCTGATGAAGCGCTACGGAGTCGCCAAGGCAACCGTCGGCCGCGCGATCGACACCCTTCGAGACGAAGGCTTGATCGTGACGCGGCCGGGCAAGGGCTCCTACGTCCGCGATAGGACGGAACGGCCGATGGGACTGCGACCTCACCTTGAGGTCGCGTTCGAGGAACCCGAGGTGACCGTCGACTTCGCTGGCTTCTCCAGCGAGACGCTCCACGGCGCGCTGCGAGAGCCTTTGGACAAGGTCCGGTCCGGTCGCCTCACCCCGGAGTCAATCGCCGTGCGGCTGATACTGCCGGACACCACCGTGCCCATGGCCGTGCCGGTTCTGGTGGACGGCCTTCAGGACGACCCAGCGCTACGGGTCCGTGCCGAGGACATCGCCCGGACACATGCCGGTGGAATCGCCAAGGCTGTCGGAGAGCTGGCGGAACTCGGACTGGTCAAGTCCGCGACGGTAGAGACGAAGTTCCACCGCGCCTCACCGCTGTTCAAGCTCTACATCATCAACGGGACCGAAGCGTTCTTCGGCTACTACCCGCTGCGCGATAAGACCGTGACTATCAGCGGGGAGTCCAAGACATTCTTCGACGTTGGTGGTGTGGATACCACGCTGTTCCACTACACGGCTGGACCGGATGACGAGTCGATGGGCTCGAAGCACGTCCAGCAGTCGAAGCTGTGGTTTGACAGCCTGTGGAACACGATCGCGTTCGAGCGTGACGCGCGGTGACTGTGACGGTCTCGCTCGCGGAGCAGCTGCGCCCAGTGCAACACGTAGTGCTCGACTTCGATGGCCCAGTCTGCTCGGTCTTCGCTGGCTTCCCTGCACCCGTCGTTGCGAATCGGCTTGCCTCGGGGCTGGGCAACGCGCCGGACAACTGGCTAGCCGAGGAGGACCCGATGGCACTCCTGCGGCAGGTGAGCGCAGAACGCCCCGAAGCCACCATGGCCGCAGACGAGCTGTTGGAGCGCCTGGAGGTCGAAGCAGTAGGCACAGCCGAGCCAACTCCTGGAGCTGAGGCCGTCATCCGAGCATGCGCCGCATCCGGTCGGCGAGTCTGGATGGTGAGCAACAACGCGCCCCGCGCGATCGAGGAATACCTCGCCGCGCGGGACCTGCGCCAGGAAGTCTCAGGAGTTTTCGGCCGTCCGATCGGCGATCCGTCCCTGATGAAGCCGAATCCTCACCTGCTCCTGGAGATGCTTGCCGCCGCCTCGGCTGAGCCGACCGGGTGCGTGTTCGTCGGCGACGCCGTCACAGATGTACAGGCAGGGCTGGCAGCAAGCATGCCCACCATCGGATACGCCAACAAGCCGGGAAAGGACGTCGCTCTGGCACGTGCAGGTGCAACGGCTGTGGTCGACTCCATGCACGTCATCGCAGAGGCTCTCACCCGAAGCAGTTGCGTTTGAGGTCGGCGCGACAGACTGCAGTCCGCTTCCTCGTCCCTGTCCCTGGCGGGCCGCAGCTCCCATCTTCAGGACATGGCGGCCCGCCGGAGATGTACCAGGGCACGAGCGGCCCTCTCGTCGTGGACTGCCTACAGCTGCATCCACTCAGGCGGCTTCACGCAAGCGTTCATTGAAGTCAGCCACCGGAATCCAGATATAAGCCTTCCCTACTCGACTCTTCGACAGGAGGCCTTTAGCCTCCAGGCCAGTAAGGTCTTGGCGGGCCGTCTCATACGCCACCCGATGACTATTCATGTGCGACTGGGCAGTGAATGATGCAGCAGGGTTCTTGGCAGCGTGTTCAATGATGGCAAGCTGCCTGTGATTAAACTGCCCCGGAGAGGCAGAGAGGCTCCGTTGAATTTCCTTAAGCTCGCCCATCTTCTTGGCTAGATAGTCATGAAGCTGCCAAATAGAGCGCTTGAGGACCTGGAGTTGATAGATATGGAAATAAGTGAGGTCATTATCGTCATCCTCACTATAGAGGTAGCTCCGCGCATACTTAGAAGGGGCGGCCTTCAGAATTGGCGAGATGGCAAGGAATTCGGTGAGCCAGTAGCCCTGATTTAGCATCGACCAGTAGAAGAGGATCCTGGCCGTCCTACCGTTGCCATCTTCAAAAGGATGCTCATAACCCAGCATAAAATGCAGCGTAATCGCGCGGAGCACTGGAGGGATATATCCGTTGCCGAGCTCCCCATTGGCAAACCGGCAGAGCCGTTCCATTCGCTCTGGCAGTTGATCCGCCTCTGGAGGAACATGAAGCTGCACGTCATCATTGCTGTAGACGCGCACTCGATCCTCCCCCGGCAGCTGAAACCTTCCTGAGGCATCAGGGTTCTCAAGCGTTCCGTCTGTTACGACACGGTGAATCTTGCAGATCATATCCACCGTGAGCTTCTCGGAACTGAGCCCCCCCACCAGGCGCATTGCCTGGTAGTTGTTTATGATCATCCGCTCATCCCGACTACGGGGAGGACGGCCAGTTCGCAACATCTCCTTGGCTACCTTGCGGCTGGTCGACGCGCCTTCAAGCTGACTGGAAGTGATGGATTCTTCAATCAGCGAATTCACCAGATATCGATCACGCGTGGCAGGATTCGTAACTTGCTCGCCAAAGGAGATCTGCCCACTCGCATCTCGGGCAATCTCCTCGACGGGCTGAAGCACGACATCCGGCATGGTGAAGCTGAATGGTTTCCCTGCCTTATCAACGAGAGGCAGCACGCGTCGCATGTTAGAGCGGGCAATTTTGAGGCCTAGCCACCATTCCTCGTGAGTGAGCCCAGAGGGCGGTTGCTTGTAGCGAAGTTTATCCCAGGGGAAATATGGGTCAGCAGGCCCCTTCTCGGGGAGTTCCATTACCTTCATCAGCTTCTCGGGATTATGGGAAACGTCCGCGATAAGCGACTCAGTCTTCGGAGGGGGCATTGGCTTCTTCATTACGCCTCGTCTCTGTCGGACTGCCGCAATTTCCTAGGGTGCTGCCTCGCCAGCGGGAGCCCCGGACCGACTCCAGGCCCCCAGCCAGACAGCCAACTACTAGCTCCTACTAGTAGCTACCAATCTAGTAGGAAGCCGCCCACCAAACCAGCAAGCGCCCACCACACAGCACCCAAGCCCCCTGAGACACCACCAAAGCCCAGCCAGACAGCCAACTACTAGCTCCTACTAGTAGCTACCAATCCAGTAGGAAGCCGCCCACCAAACCAGCAAGCGCCCACCACACAGCACCCAAGCCCCCTGAGACACCACCAAAGCCCAGCCAGACAGCCAACTACTA
>NZ_JBGCCL010000019.1:0-136937 GCF_041262505.1 Streptacidiphilus sp. MAP5-3 | reverse complement strand
GGGGGGGGGGCGCGGGGGGGGCGGGGGGGGGGGGGGGCGGGGGGGGGGGGGGGGGGGGGGGGGGTGGGGGGGGGGGGGGGGGGGGGGGGGGGGGGGGGGGGGGGGGGCCCGCCCCCGGGCCCCCCCCCCCCCCCCGGCGGAAGGGCTCAGTGGACGCCGAGCCATTCCTTGATCGGGTGCAGGGCGAAGTAGACGAGGAAGACCGCGGTCAGTCCCCACATCAGCACGCCCGGCTCACGCCACCGGCCACGGCCGGCCTTGATCGCACAGTAGGCGATCACGCCCGCGCCGACACCGGCGGTGATCGAGTAAGTGAACGGCATCAGCGCGATGGTGAGGAAGGCCGGGATCGCCACCTCACGGTCGCCCCACTCGATGTGGCGCGCCTGGGAGAGCATCATCGAGCCGATGACGACCAGGGCCGCCGCCGCGACCTGACCCGGCACCATGCCGGCGATCGGGGTGAAGAACAGCATCGCGGCGAAGACCAGACCGGTGACGACGCTGGAGAAACCGGTCCGGGCGCCCTCGCCGACGCCGGTGGCCGACTCGATGAAGACCGTCTGACCGGACGCGCCGGACAGACCGCCGATGATGCCGCCGGTGCCGTCGACGAACAGCGCCTTGGACAGACCCGGCATCCGGCCCTGCTCGTCGGCGAGGCCCGCCTCGGTGCCGATGCCGATGATGGTCGCCATCGCGTCGAAGAAGCCGGCCAGCACCAGGGCGAAGACCGCGAAGCCCGCGCTCAGTGCGCCCATGCCCTTGCTGCTGAAGGCGCCGAACAGGTCGATGTGTCCGAAGAGACCGAAGTCCGGTGAGGCGACCGGGTTTCCGGGCCACTTCGGCGCCGACAGGCCCCAGACCGAGGCCGGGATGTTCAGCGTCGCGTTGAGGATCACGGAGATGATCGTGCCGGTGACGATGCCGATCAGGATCGCGCCGGGGACCTTGCGGGTCTGCAGGATGAAGATGGTCAGCAGCGTGATCGCGAAGATCAGCACCGGCCAGCCCTGCAGGTTGTTGTTGATGCCGAGCTGCAGCGGCGTGTCCGTACCGGCGGCGTCCGGGATGCGGGACACGAAGCCCGCGTTGACCAGGCCGATGAGGGCGATGAAGAGACCGATGCCGATGGTGATGGCGTGCTTGAGCGCCATCGGTATGCCGTTCATGATCTTCTCGCGAAGACCGGTCACGACCAGCAGCACGATGGCTGCACCGTAGATGACGCACAGGCCCATGGCCTGTGGCCAGGTGATGTGGGGGACCATCACGGCGGCAAGGGTGTTGGAGACGCTCAGACCAGCAGCCGCAGCGAGCGGTGCGTTGCCGACGACGCCGAGGAGGATGGTGGTCACCGCTGCGGCCAGGGCCGTTGCGGTGGTCACCTGGGCATGGCTCAGATGGTTCCCGTTGACGTCCGCCACCGAGAGGATGATCGGGTTCAACAGAAGGATGTAAGCCATGGCCATGAAGGTGGTCAGACCACCTCGGACCTCTCCGGCGACGGTGGAACCTCTCGCGGAGATTTTGAAGTACGCGTCCAGGGCGCTCTTCGGTTTGGGATCCGGGGACCGGGTGGGGTCGCCGGAAGGGTTGACACTGGGTTCCGTGGATGTCTGGGTCACGGTTCCACTCCCAAGTTTCGTAGGGGGTTGGGGTGGAGCGGCCGGCCTGGGTGACCCTCTTGGCAGGGATTCAGGGGACGGTGCGGCGCGCTACTTTCTACAGCTGCCGTGGTGCACGGGCCTCGGCGAAGGCTGCGTGCTGGCGAGTGCGGGGTACATCGTTTGCTTTCTCTGGTGCTGGGTGGTGCCTGCACTGCAGGGGTGGCGCAGTGGAGCTTCTTGCGGTGGGGTGGTGCTGCCCCGGGGTGAGGCGCGGGAAGACGAGACATGGTTACCTCACCCCGGAGCGGTCTGTGAGCCGTCGTCAGCTCGCCCTGCTGTTCAGCAGGTTGGGCGGGCAGTCACTCCGTGCCGGTGAGGTGTTCGGGCCGGACCGGCACGCGGTCCAGCGCGAGGCCGGTGGCCGCGCGGATGGCCGCGACGACGGCGGGGGTGGACGACAGGGTGGGCGCCTCGCCGACACCGCGCAGCCCGTACGGGGCGTGCTCGTCGGCGAGTTCGAGGACGTCCACCGGCATCGGCGGGGTGTCCAGGATGGTGGGGATGAGGTAGTCGGTGAAGGACGGGTTCCTGACCTTGCCGTCCTTGACGACGATCTCCTCCATGACCGCGAGGCCGAGGCCCTGGGTCGAACCGCCCTGGATCTGGCCGACCACGGAGAGTGGGTTGAGCGCCTTGCCCACGTCCTGGGCGGCGGCCAGCTCGACCACCTTGACCAGGCCCAGCTCCACGTCCACGTCCACCACGGCGCGGTGGGCGCAGAAGGTGTACTGGACGTGGCCGAAGCCCTGGCCGGTCTCCTTGTCGAAGGGGACGGTGGGCCGGTGGTGGTGCTCGCGGGTCAGGTCGATCACGGTGTCGCCGAGCAGGTCGACGATGGTGATCAGCACGCCGGCGGAGGCGGAGACCACCTTGCCGCCGACCAGCGTCAGGTCGTTGTACGTCCAGCCGTACCGCTTGCGGCCCAGCGCCAGCAGCTCGTTGCGGACCGCCTCGGCGGCCAGCTTGACGGCGCCGCCGGTCATGTAGGTCTGACGCGATGCGGAGGTCGAACCGGCCGACCCCACCTCGGTGTTGGCCGGGTGGATGGTGACCCGCTCGACGCCCAGCTCGGTCCGGGCGATCTGGCCGTGGACGGTGACGCCGCCCTGGCCGACCTCGGCCATGGCCGTGTGCACCATGGCGACCGGCTCGCCGCCGATGACCTCCAGGCGGACCCGGGCGGTCGAGTAGTCGTCGAAGCCCTCGGAGAAGCCGACGTTCTTGATGCCGACCGCGTAGCCGACGCCGCGGACGATGCCCTCGCCGTGCGAGGTGTTGGACAGCGCACCGGGGATCTCGCGGATGTCCAGGTGCGTGGTGTCCAGCGCGGGCGGAAGCGGCAGCTCCTTGACCCGGCGCAGCAGGTCCGCGACCGGGGCCGGGGAGTCGATCTCCTGGCCGGTCGGCATGATCGAGCCCTGCGAGACCGCGTTGAGCTGCCGCAGCTCCACCGGGTCGATGTTCAACTCGACGGCCAGCTTGTCCAGTTGCGCCTCGTAGGCGAAGCAGGCCTGGACCGCGCCGAAGCCGCGCATCGCGCCGCAGGACGGGTTGTTGGAGTAGAGCGCGACCGCCAGCATGTTGACGTTCGGCACCTCGTACGGACCCATGCCCAGCGAGGCCGCGTTGCCGACGACGGCCGGGGAGGCGGAGGCGTAGGCGCCGCCGTCCAGCACGATCCGGGCGTCGCAGTAGACCAACTTGCCGTCGCGGGTGGCGCCGTGCTCGTAGGTCAGCTTGGCCGGGTGACGGTGCACGTGCCCGAAGAACGACTCCTCGCGGGAGTACACGATCTTGACGGGCTTTCCGGTGCGCTGCGCCAGCAGGCAGGCGTGGACCTGCATGGACAGGTCCTCGCGGCCGCCGAACGCGCCGCCGACACCGGCCAGGGTGAGCCGCACCTTGTTCTCGGGCAGGCCGAGCACCGGGGCGATCTGCTCGCGGTCCACGTGCAGCCACTGGGTGGCGATGTAGAGGTCGATGCCGCCGTCCTCGGCGGGCACGGCCAGACCGGACTCCGGGCCGAGGAAGGCCTGGTCCTGCATGCCGACCACGTAGTCGCCCTTGACGACCACGTCCGCGAGCGCGCGGACCTCGTCGGTGACGCCCTGGCCGTAGACCACCTTCTGCGAGTGGACGATATTGCCGCTCGCGTGGCCCTTGTACTCCGACGGCTCGTGCACGTACCCGTAGGTCTCCGGGTCGAGGCACTGCTCCTCGGTGGTGATGGTCGGCAGCAGCTCGTACTCGACCTTGATCTTGGCGAGCGCGCGGCGGGCCGTCTCCGGGTGGTCCGCCGCCACGATGGCGATGGCCTCGCCGTGGTAGCGGATCTTGCCGGTGGCCAGCGCGGGCTGGTCCTTGATCTCCAGGCCGTAGAACTTGGTGCCGGGGATGTCGTCGTAGGTCATCACCGCGTACACGCCGGGGTGCTTGACCGCCTCGCTGGTGTCCACGGACAGGATCCGGGCGTGGGCGTGCGGCGAACGCAGCGCCATGCCCCACAGCATGTCCTCGTGCCACATGTCGGACGAGTAGGCGAACTCGCCCTTGACCTTGAGGATGCCGTCCGGACGCAGCGGCGAGCCGCCGATGCCGTCCGGGTGGGCGCTGGTGATGCTCTGGAGGTTCTTCTCGGTACGGATGGCACGCGTGCTCACTTCGACACCTCCGCGTTCGTGTCGCCCTTGGCGCACTTGCGGGCCGACGCGAGCCGGACCGCGTCCATGATCTTCTCGTAGCCGGTGCACCGGCACAGGTTGCCGGAGAGCGCCTCGCGGATGTCGTTGTCGCTCGGCTGCTGCTTGCGCTCCAGCAGGTCGTGGGTCTGCACCAGCAGACCCGGGGTGCAGAAGCCGCACTGCACCGCGCCCGCGTCGACGAAGGCCTGCTGGACGTCGTCCAGGCCCTTCTCCGGGTCGGCCAGGCCCTCGACGGTGCGGACCTCGCGGCCCTGCACCTGACCCGCGGCGACCAGACAGGAACAGACCGGGCTGCCGTCCAGGTACACCGTGCAACTGCCGCACTCGCCCTGCTCGCAGGCGTTCTTGGAACCCGGCAGGCCCAGGCGCTCGCGGAGCATGAACAGGAGGCTCTCGCCCTCCCAGACGTCGTCCGCCTCGACCTCGCGGCCGTTGGCGTTGAAGGTCACCCTCATGCTGCGCTCCTCAGGGACTGCGTGTACTCGTTCCAGGTCCAGGTCAGGGTGCGGCGCGCCATGACCGCCAGCGCGTGGCGGCGGTAGGCGGCGGTCCCGCGCACGTCGTCGATGGGCGACGAGGCGGCGGAGACCAGCTCACCGAAACGCTGGATGGCGGCCGGGCCGATCAGGCCGCCGGACTGCCACAGGCCGCGCTCGGCCAGCTCGCCGGCCAGGAACCCCTCGGCCTCGACCGCGCGGCGCGGCGTAGGGGCGGCGGAGCCGATGCCGGTGCCGACCGTGCCGTTCTTGGGGTGCAGCGCGAAGCCGAAGGCGCAGACCGCGATGACCATCGCGTTGCGGGTGCCGATCTTCGAGAACTGCTGCGGGCCGTCCGCGACCGGGATCCGCACCGCGCGGATCAGCTCGTCCGGCTCCAGGCTGTTGCGCTTGACGCCGAGGTAGAAGTCGTCGATCGCGATCAGCCGGGTGCCGCGCACGGACTGTGCCTCGACAAAGACGTCGCGCCCTGCGGCGAGCAGCGCCGGGTGGGCGTCACCGGCCGGCGAGGCACCGCCGAGGTTGCCGCCGACGCTGCCGCGGTTGCGGATCTGCGGAGACCCGACGGTGTTGCCGGCGATGGCCAGACCGGGGAGCCGGTCGCTCAGTTCGTTGGTGATGCGGGCGTACGGCACGGCCGCGCCCAGCCGGATCACCTCGCCCTCGACGGCCTGGCCGTCGGGGCCCTCGAACGTGCCGGACTCCCACTCGGTCAGCTCACTGATCCGGTTGAGGTCCAACAGCGCGGCGGGGCGGTGGCGGTCGAAGTTGAGCTCGACCATGACGTCAGTGCCGCCGGAGATCGGCAACGCGGACGGGTTCTCAGCCTTCGCCGCGAGTGCCTCGTCCCAGGTGGCGGGCCGCAGGAACTCCATGCGGGTGACTCCTTCAGTCGGTACAGCGGGTGCGGTACTGCGGGATGCTCGGGGAGCGCGGGGAGGTGTGTGAGCAGTACACAAGTCGCACGCCTTGTGCCGTCAGTCACTGATGGCATGAAGGTGGCGAGGAAGTGCCACCCATAGGGCTGTACGTTTCTCCAACGATTGGCGAACACGTCGGTACGACTCGTTGACCATCAGTTTGTGTTCTCCGGTCGCGAAAAGGGTGGCCACAGCTGTCAACACTGGGCGTAGTGTCAGATCGTGACCGAGCCCACACAGCAGCCAGAGGCGATTTCCTCGCCCAACCCGTTCCTGCAGGCCAGCGAGCTTCCCTTCGAACTGCCGCCGTTCGAGCGGATCGAGGAGGAGCACTACCTCCCGGCCTTCGAGGCCGGCATGGCCGAACAGCTCGCCGAGATCGCGGCGATCACCGCGAACCCGGAGCCCGCCGACTTCGAGAACACGCTCGTGGCCCTGGAGCGCAGCGGCACGCTGCTGCGCCGGGTGGAGCTGGTGTTCTTCAACAAGACCAGCTCCGACTCCACGCCGACCCTCCGGGAGCTGGACGCGGAGATCAGCCCGCGCCTCGCCGCCCACAGCGACGCGATCCGGCTGGACCCGGCCCTCTTCGCCCGGATCGACGCCGTCCACGCCCGTCGCGACGAGCTGGGCCTGGACCCCGAGTCGCTGCGCCTGGTCGAACGCCACCACGCCCGCTTCGTCCGCAGCGGCGCCCGCCTCGACGAGTCCGGCCAGGCCCGGCTGCGCGAACTCAACGCGGAGCTGGCCACGCTCAGCACCACCTTCGAGCGGCACGTCTTCGAGGAGACCCGCGCGGCGGCGTTGGTGCTCGACACGGCGGTGCAGCTGGCCGGTCTCCCCGAGGACAAGATCGCCGCTGCCGCCGAGAACGCCAAGGCCCTGGGCCACGACGGCCGTTATGTCATCAGCCTGAAGAACTTCTCCAACCAGACCGAGCTCGCCTCGCTGACCGACCCGGAGCTGCGCGCCCGCCTGCTGGACGCCTCGCTCCAGCGCGGCATCACCGTCAACGGTCCCCTCGCCGCCCGGATGGCGGCCCTGCGCGCCGAGCGCGCCGAGCTGCTCGGTTTCCCCAGCCACGCGGCCTGGGAGGTCTCCGACCAGACGGCGGGCACCACGGACGCCGTCGAGTCCATGCTGGGCCGCCTGGTCGCCCCCGCCATGGCCAACGCCGACCGTGAGGGCGCGGCGCTGGCGGCTGCGGACGGTGGTTCCGGCGTGGTGTCGGCGTCGGACTGGCAGTTCCTGTCGGAGCGCGTCCGCAAGGAGCAGTACGACGTCGACACCGCCGCGATGCGCCCCTACCTGGAGCTGGAGTCCGTGCTCCGGCGCGGTGTCTTCCACGCCGCCGGGCTCGTCTACGGCATCACCTTCACCGACCGCCCAGACCTGGTCGCCTACCACCCCGACGCCCGGGTCTTCGAGGTCCGCGACGCCGACGGCAGCAGCATCGGCCTCTTCGTCGGCGACTTCTTCGCCCGCGAGTCCAAGCGCGGCGGCGCCTGGATGAACGAGCTGGTGATCCAGTCGAAGCTGTTCGGCCAGAAGCCGGTCGTGGTCAACAACCTCAACATCGCCAAGCCCCCGGCGGGCGAGCCGGCCCTGCTCACCTGGGACGAGGTCCGCACCCTCTTCCACGAGTTCGGCCACGCCCTGCACGGCCTCTTCTCCGACGTCCGCTATCCCTCGCTGGCCGGTACCGAGGTCCCGCGCGACTTCGTCGAGTACCCCTCGCAGGTCAACGAGATGTGGCAGGAGTGGCCCGAGGTCCTGGCCAACTACGCCCGCCACGTCGAGACCGGTGAGCCCATGCCCGCCGAGCTGGTCGAGCGGGTGCGGGAGGCGCAGAACTTCGGCGAGGGCTTCCGGACGGTGGAGTACCTGGCGGCGGCGCTGCTCGACTGGGCCTGGCACATCCGCCCCGCCAAGGACCCGATCGCCGAGGACCCGCAGGCGGCCGAGGCCTTCGAGGCGGCGGCGCTCACGCGCTACGGCCTCGCCCACCCGTCGATTCCGCCCCGCTACCGGACGGGCTACTTCGCCCACATCTTCGCGGGCGGCTACGCGGCGGGCTACTACGGCTACATCTGGTCCGAGGTGCTCGACGCCGACACGGTGGAGTGGTTCAAGGCCAACGCGGCGGCGGGCGTCTCCGTCCGCGAGAGCGGCGAGACCTTCCGCCGTGAGCTGCTGGGCCGTGGCGGCAGCGTCGACCCGATGGGTGCGTTCGCCGCCTTCCGTGGCCGCGCCCCGGAGATCGCGCCGCTGCTGGCCCGTCGCGGTCTGGACGGCGCCGACGCCGGGTCCGCCGCATCCGGCTCGGAGGCGTAGCCGCGCGGGAGGGGGGACGCTGGAGGCAGACGGGACCGGGGCCGGTGCGGGCCCGTCTGCCGTCCGGGCGATTCGGCGCGTGTCACCGATCGTCAGGTACGGTGCACCGGAAAACTTCCCTGGGAGGCTGTTGGGGAACCTGGGCGGGCTGGGCCCACCTGGCACCAGCTGATCCGGCCCAGGTTCCCCGACAGCCTCTGACCCGACAATCCGGAGGTACCCGACGTGCGGATCGGCGCGCTGCTCGCTCCCACCGCACCGCCCATGCGCCTGCTCGCCGGGGAAGGCGAGCTGGATCGGGTGGTCACCGGGGTGATGACGACAGACCTGCGCGACCCGAGCCGGTACCTCCACGGCGGCGAGCTCGTACTCACCGGCATGCTCTGGCGCTACGAGCCCGAGGACTCCGAGCGCTTCGTCCGCTTCCTCGCGGCCGGGGGAGCGGCCGGTCTCGCGGCGGGCGAGGCCGAGGTCGGCCCCGTCCCGCAGGACCTGATCGACGCCTGTGCGCGCCACCGGATGCCGCTCTTCGCCGTCGGTGAGGACATCGCCTTCGGCGCGGTCACCGAGTACGTGGTCAGACAGGTCTCGGCGGACCGCGCCGCCGACCTGTCCGCGCTCGTCGACCGCCACCGGATGCTGGTCTCCGCCGCCGGAGGCGCGGGTCTCGACGCCGTGCTCGACCTCCTCGGCGGCGACGTCGACCTCGACTGCTGGGTGCTCACCCCCACCGGTCGCGTGGTCGCCGGCCCGGCCGGGGGCCTCGACCCCGCCGAGCGCGACCAGTTGTCCCGCGCCCACCTGGAGGCCCAACGCCGACGTCACGCACCCTCCACCCGCGCCCGCATCGGCGCGCGCGAGTTCTCGCTGCTGCCGGTCGCGGGCGGTGCCGCGCTGGCGCAGTGGATCCTGGCCATCGAGGGCGACGTCACCGAGTGGACCGTCAAGCGCCAGCAGCTCGCCGAGAACCTGGCCCGTCTGGTCTCCGCCGAACGCGTCCGCCGGGACGAGAGCCGGACGCTGCGCGCCCGCCTCGCCGACGAGATGATCGCGCTGCTCCAGCGCGACGCCGCCCCCGACGAACTGCTGCGCGCCCTCGAGGCCGCGCACGCCATGACGCTGTCCGACGCGAGCGTCGGTCAGCAGCCGCTGCCCACCGGCTGGGTGGTCGTCTCCGTCGAGGGCCAGGGTCTGGGCGAGGGCGACGCCCGCGAGGCCGTCGTCGAGGCGGTCACGGGTCTGGACGACCGCGCCCTGGTGGGCGGCGGTGGACTCGGCGCGATCGTGCTGCTGCCCCAGCCCGCAGGCAAGCGCACCGCAGCCGAGGTGCTCGGCGACCTCTTCGGCCCCCTCGACGCCGGTCTCGGACCCGAGGGCCGCCTCACCATCGGCGTCAGCGCCCCGGCCAGCGGCGTCGGCGGCCTGCGCGGCGCGCTGGAGGAGGCCCGCCACGCCCGCCGCATCGCCGCCGCCCGCGTCGGCCGGATCTGCGTCGCCGGTCCCGAGGAGCTCGCCTCCCACGTGCTGCTGCTCGCCGCCGTCCCGGACGAGGTACGGCGCGCGTTCCGCTCCCGGCTGCTGGACCGGGTCGTCGGCTACGACCTCGAACACCAGGCGGACCTGGTCCGCACCCTGGAGGCCTTCCTCCGCTACGACGGCTCCTGGACGCGCTGCGCCGCCGCGCTCCACGTCCACGTCAACACCCTGCGCTACCGCATCGGCCGGATCGAGGAACTGACCGGCCGTGACCTGTCCAAGCTGGAGGACCGGGTCGACTTCTTCCTTGCGCTCGAGTTGAGCTGACGGTCCGTCGGCGCGCTGCCTCCGGGCCGGTCTGGGACCATGGTCGGGCATGGTCGGTACGACACGAACGGATGCCAGTTGAGCAGCGTGTACGGCGAGTACGGCGAGTACGTCCGCAGGATGGCGCTTCGGCTCCCGGCCGTCGGCATCGACATCGGTGGGACGAAGATCGCTGCCGGGGTGGTCGACGGCGAGGGCACCGTCGTCGAGCAGATCCGCACGGAGACGCCGCACCGCAGCAAGAGCCCGAAGGTCGTCGAGGACGTCATCACGGAGCTCGTGCTGGCCCTGGCCGACCGTCACGACGTCCACGCGGTCGGCATCGGCGCGGCGGGCTTCGTCGACGCGCAGCGGGCCCGGGTCCTCTTCGCCCCGCACCTGAGCTGGCGCAACGAGCCCATTCAGGCCGCGCTGAGCGACCGGCTCAAGCTCCCGGTGGTTGTCGAGAACGACGCCAACGCCGCCGCGTGGGCGGAGTGGCGCTTCGGCGCGGGCGCCGACGAGGAGCGCCTGGTCATGGTCAACCTCGGCACCGGCATCGGCGGCGCGATCGTCCGTTCCGGACGCCTGGACCGGGGCCGCTACGGGATGGCCGGCGAGTTCGGCCACATGACCGTGGTCCCCGGCGGCCACCGCTGTCCCTGCGGCAACCGGGGCTGCTGGGAGCAGTACTCATCCGGCAACGCCCTGGTCCGCGAGGCGCGCGAACTGGCCGCCGCCGAGTCCCCGGTCGCCCAACCGCTGCTCGACCGCGTCGACGGCGACGTGGGCGCGATCACCGGCCCGCTGGTCACGGAGGCCGCGAGGGACGGCGACCCGTGCGCCGTCGAACTGTTGCAGGAGATCGGCAACTGGCTGGGCCTCGGCCTGGCCAATCTGGCCGCCGCACTGGACCCCGGCCGGTTCGTCATCGGCGGCGGCGTCTCGGCAGCGGGCGAACTGCTGCTCGGCCCGGCCCGGGAGGCCTACCGGCGCAATCTGACGGGCCGTGGGTTCCGCCCCGAGTGCGACGTGGTCGGCGCACGACTGGGCAACACGGCGGGCATGATCGGCGCCGCCGACCTGGCCCGCGGGCGCGCACGCCGCTTCCGCACGGTCAAGCGCAGCCGCGTCGAGCGCACGGCGGCCCGGCGGCGCGGGCAGTGGTGGACGGCGGGGAATTCGTCGTCCGATCAGTGAATTCACCTGTGAGTGACGGTTGTGACCGGGGGTCCGACCCGAAGGAGGGCCAGACCGAAGACTGGCTCCTTGATCGACTATTCCAAGACGCGAATACGCCCGTTGCGGCATAGACGCTCCCGTGTGAGGCCGCCTACCTTCGTGCTCGGGGCACGTTGGGTGCCCGGCGGGAAGGGGCTCATCGTGACGGAGAAGGTCGGGCTTACGCGGCTCACCGGAAGCGGGGAAGGCTCCGGGGAGTGCGGGCAGGGGGACTGCCCGAACGTCTATAAGACGGATCGCGGCACGCTCGTGGTCCAGGGCGACAACTTCACCGGGTTCCAGCCACCGGACGGAGAGGGACTTGTTGAGATTCCCGAGGCCATTTTGCGGGAGGCTTTTCGTGCTCTTGGCTGGTGAAGAGTGGGCGGCGAAATTCCGTGACTTCAAGCGCGAGGCATGGCGTTTGGAGACGCTTCCTCAGTATCTTGTGCCACAGGAAGCTGATGAACTGGCCAGGTTCCGCGCGGGTGAGATCTTTCCGGAGATTCAAGAGGATGGCTGGACTGCCCAGATTCGGCGGCATCGGGCCGAGGGGCGATCGATGGGACGAGTCCATGTTCTGTGCCGTCCGCTGAGTGACTACTTGCGCTTTGAATTCTCCAGGTATTACCGTCATAGCGCCCGCGCGGGCGAGGATATCAGAATTCTTGATGTGACTGAGCGGGAGAATCCCGTTCGGGGTATCCAAGATTTCTGGATGTTTGATCACTCTACGGTCGTGCTCATGAACTACGAACCGGACGGCACCCAGATAAACCGCGTGCTCCATGCGGGAGATATTGAGCCATTTCTTGAGGCTCAGCGGATTGCTGTTGCTGAGTCCATCCCCTTTGGGGAGTACGTGACCGCGTGACGCTCGACCCGGAACAGCTGGGTCAAAGCAAAGCCGACCTGGCAGAAACACTGAGATCGCTGCGGCAGCGAGCCGGACTCTCTGGGGTCCGGCTCGCTCAGCGTTGCAATATGTCGCAGTCGAAGATCTCAAAGATGGAGACCGGGAAGACTGTTCCCACGCTGGTTGACGTTGAGCGTATCCTTCGAGCACTCGATGCCCCGCCTTCACTGATCGCCGAGGTCACAGCCCTCGCTCGGATTGCGAATACCGAGTGGCAGGACTTTCGCTCAATGCGCCGCAAGGGACTGGAGAAGAAGCAGATCGAGCTTGCTGACCTTGAGCAGTCGTCGGCCGAGTTCCGATTCTTTCTGCCGACCATGGTCACCTCGCTGCTGTCGACCCCTGAATATATTCGCGCTACCTTGGCCAGTGTTCCGGGAGATCACACAAAGGCCATTGCTCGGAAGCTCGACAGGCAATCCGTCCTCTATGATCCCGTCAAGCAATTCACGTTTATCCTCACGGAGCAGGCGGTGAGATGGCCGCTTCTATCGGCGCCGGCGATGAGCATGCAAATCGACCGGCTCGTATCTGTGAGTCGCCTTCCCGGCGTGCGCCTCGGGGTGCTCCCGCTTGCTGGCTATATTCCGTTGACACCCCTGAATGTCTTCACCATTTATGACCGCAGCATGGCCACGGTGGAAACATCAACGGGGGTCATGGTGTTCAAGGACTCCAGGGACGTTGACAGCTACCTCGAGGAGTTCTCATCATATGAAGAACATGCCCTCTGGGGAGGCGACGCGCGTATTCGCCTTGAGGAATGGGCGCAGCTCTTCCGGTGATCTTTAGTCCACAACGAGAATGATACTGGAACCGCTTCGCCGGCTGGCCGATCATCAATTGCAAGAGATCCCGCAAACGGCCACAGGGAGCGGCACTGTGACGACGACTCAGCGACATGTCAGCACCGACCCGTATCGGATTGCCATCGTGGCAGCAGAACGACTCAGGAAAGCCCTCACTGCGCACTGCATCGTGATTCCGTCGCTCCACGGGTCGCACCCAGTGAGGGATACGCCGTTCGTGGAGTTGGACGGTTGTACGGCCGAGGTGGCGGAGGCGCTGGCAACCGTGCTGGAGAGGATCCAGCCGGAGGCGACCGCGTGAGCACCCCAGTTGAGGGCTGCTTTTGGTGCGCCTCGTTCGAACGCGAGCAGCGCCAAGCGGCAGAGCTCGACATGCCCCGGACCGCTGTCCACCACGGGGAAATGCTCGCTGGGCACATCGAGGAAGACCACCGGGGCCGGGGACATCCGGTTTTCCTCGCTTCGCCCGCTGAGGCGGTTCGCTACTGAGTCCCGCGTTCCGGGACGGATCAAAGACGACGCGGGGCCGCGACCCCGCACAACACCATGGACCGCCCTGCCGGACGCCGTGGGGCACCCTTGCGCCCGGATCACGGACAGCACGCGGATGGTCGGCATCTCCGACGACAAGGCGGATCAAGCCCTTGCCGAAGCCGAAGCCGAAGCCGAAGCCGAAGCCGAAGCCCGCGCCCCGGCTGCGGGTGAGGCGGCGTGGGTTCCCCTGTTCGTCGACTGAGACGGACCATCCCGAGACGGCCCCCGTCTGAGCCTTTGTCCCCCTGAGGGGCCGAGCGGGCGGGTCGAGAAAGTCGGTCACACTTTGGATCTTTGCGAGGCAGGATGGCAGGTATGCGACTCACCAAACTCGGCCATGCCTGCGTCCGTCTGGAGCGGGACGGACAGACGCTCGTGCTCGATCCCGGCGCGTACAGCGAACCCACGGCGATCGACGGCGCGGACGCCGTGCTCGTCACGCACGAGCACGCGGACCACTTCGTGGAGGCGACGCTGCGGGCGGCGGTGGAGGCCAACCCGGCGCTGCAGATCTGGACCAACAAGGCCGTCGCGGCTCAGTTGGCGGGGCTCGGCGCGGGGCGGGTGCACGTCGTGGGACATGGCGACGCGTTCACCGCCGCCGGGTTCGAGGTGCAGGTGCACGGCGAGTGGCACGCCGTCATCCACCCGGATCTGCCGGTGATCCGGAACAACGGATACCTGGTCGAGGGGGTCTTCCACCCCGGGGACTCGCTGACCGTCCCCGAGGCGGCCGTCGACACGCTGCTGCTGCCACTGCACGCGCCCTGGTCGAAGACCGGCGAGGTGATCGACTACACCCGCGCGGTCGGCGCGAAGCGCAGCCTTGCCGTCCACGACGCGTTGCTCTCGGTCTTCGGGCTGGAGGTGGAAGAGCGCCTGGTCGGTGGAAATGTCACCGAGCAGACGCTCTTCACCCGGGTGGAACCGGGAACCTCGTTCGACCTCTCAGCTGGGCCGAGCTGAGCTCGCGAGCTCAGCTCGCGGTGAGGAGCGGTCGCAGCACGCCGCTCTGCATCCGGGCGACGAGCGGAGGCGCGTACCTGCGCGCCAGCAGCATCGTCGGGAGGGCGACGGCGGTGCCGACCAAGAGGCCGACGACGACGTCGTGCGGGTAGTGGGCGCCGACCCAGACCCGGGCGAAGGCCATCACCAGGGCCAGCGCGGCGGCGATGATGCCCAGGTAGCGGTTGACCAGCCACAGCGCGGCGGCCGAGGCGGCGGCGATGGTGGCGTGGTTGCTCGGGAAGGACCAGTCGCCGACGCCCGGGCAGGGCTGCAGCGTCACTGTGCCGGGAATCGCCTGGCACGGTCGGACCTCGGTGACGAGGCTCTTGATGACGTCGTTCACCACGAAGGCGACGACCACCGCGACCGGCACGGCCAGCGCCGTCGTCATGGCGCGGGGGTCGCGCGCCTGCCGGGCCTGCCACCAGCCCCAGACCATCAGCAGGGCGAAGAAGCCGAGGCCGAGGGTGGCGTAGAAGGAGATCAGGTCGTCGAACCAGTGCGGTGCGCTCTGCGCCTGCTGGGTGAACCAGCTGTAGAGGCCGCCGTCGATGGACGGGCCGGACAGCGCGAGGTTGTGCAGGTTGATGCTCTGCGGCGCGATGCTGTGCAGGCCTGCGGCCTGCGCGGCACCGGCCTGCGCCGCGTCGACGTGGACGGCACCGATGTGGATGGCACCGCTCTGGACGGCGCCGTGCGCGACGGCGGTGGGCTGGAGGGCGCTCACGAGGCGATCACTCCGCAGCGGTGCTGCTCTTGCGAGCGCGCAGCAGTTCCAGGGCGATCGGGATCAGGGAGAGGACCACGATCACGCCGATGATCGGCAGCAGGTAGTTGTCGATGTTCGGGATGCTCGACCCGAGCGCGTATCCGGCCAGCGTGACGCCGATGCTCCAGACCACGCCACCGACGATCTGCCAGAGGGTGAAGACCTTGACCGGGACGTTCAGGGCGCCGGCCATCGGGTTGAGCACGGTGCGCACCACCGGGATGAAGCGGGCCAGCACGATCGCCTTGGCGTACCCGTACTTGGCCAGGATCTCCTCGGCCCGCTCCGCGCCCCGCTGCAGGTGCTTGTTCTTGCTGCGGGCCAGCAGCGCCTGGCCGCCCTTGCGGCCGATCAGGTAGCCGACCTGGGCGCCGATCAGTGCGCCGGCGACGGCGCAGACCAGCACGGACGGCAGGTTCAGGTGCACGCCGTTCTTGGTGGTGGTGCAGAGCAGACCGGCGGTGAACAGCAGCGAGTCGCCCGGCAGGAAGAAGCCGACCAGCAGGCCGGTCTCGGCGAAGAGGATCACCGCGATGCCCAGTGCGCCGAAAGCGGCGAGCACCGAGTTGGCATCGAGGAGGTTCACCGCGAGGTTGTGCACGGCCGAGGGGTCCGGGGCCATCGGAATGATCCTCCTGCAGAGGTGGGCGGGGATTCGGTAAGGTCTGACGAGTCAAACGTCTACATCCATGTAGTCGTTCCGGGTCACTGTAGTGGATGGACGTGAGGATTCCGAAGACGTGAGCGGTGCCCGGGGCGCGAGAGAGCAAGAGGTGCGTGAGAAGGTGCGCCGGGCGCGGATGCACGGAACGACACGCATGGAACGACACGCATGGAACGACACGCATGGATCGACACGAGAGTGGGGAGGCCGAGGGGCATGGCGGATGCGGGAGGTTTGGCGGATGCGGGACACCGGCGGAATCCCGGTGAGCTGGAGTCCGGCGTGCTCTCCGTGCTGTGGTCCGCGACGGGACCGTTGACCCCGGGGGAGATCCAGCGCGCTCTCGGCGGGGGGCTGGCGCGCACCACGGTGAACACGATCCTGTCCCGGCTGCACGAGAAGGGCGTGGTGGAGCGCACCCGCAGCGGGCGTGCCTTCGCCTACGCGCCGGCGCGAGAGGTCACCGACGCGCCGGGGCTGGTGGCGCGCCGGATGCGGTCGGAGCTCGACAAGGAACAGGACCGCGAGGCCGTGCTGGCCCGCTTCGTGTCAGGGCTCAGTGACGAGGATGAGGAGCATCTGCGCCGCCTGCTCGGCACGTGAGGGTCACGGATCGTCCGCGAGCCATGATGGACGCATGACCTCCAGCACGCAGAACTTCCTCACCCGGACCTTCGAGCTCACCACCGGCCACCAGGAGGCGGCCGTCGATCTGACGAGCCGGTGTGAGAGCTTCCTGGCCGAGGTCGCGCCGGGACGGGACGGGCTGCTCAACGTCTTCGTGCCGCACGCGACCGCCGGGATCGCGGTCATCGAGACGGGCGCGGGGAGCGACTCCGACCTGCTGGCCCAGCTGCGCGAACTGCTGCCCGCCGACGACCGCTGGCGGCACCGGCACGGCTCGCCGGGGCACGGTCGGGACCACGTGCTGCCGGCGCTGGTGGCCCCGCACGCGACGCTGCCGGTGATCGACGGACGCCTGGCGCTCGGGACGTGGCAGTCGGTCCTACTGGTCGACACCAACGTCGACAACCCGGTCCGTACCGTGCGCCTCTCGTTCCTCGGGGGCTGATCGTCCGGCTAGGGCACTGCCGTAGCTATTCGCGAACAGGGCCGAGGGGGTAGGGCGCGACGAAGCCCCGGTACGCGTCCCTGCGATCGGAGGGCAGGTCCTTCCAACCGGTGATCCGGCCGCGGCACAAGGCAGTTCCGCACTGACAGTGGGCAGGGAGGTGCTCAATGTCGTAGTTGCGCATGCCGTCGACGATGGCAATCAGCAAACCCTGTGGGCGGCGGCGCCGTTGTGAAGGAAGCGAGCACGACCGTGCTCGTCGGAGCCGATCAGGGACAGGACTTGATGGCCGTCGAATGTGGGTTCGGCGGTGATGATTGCACTGTCGTTGAGGCGGACTACCTCGACGCGATCCTCGTGCTTGCCGAGGAAGGACTTCGCGAGTTCGTTGCGGGGGTGGCGGATGAGGAACGCGCGGTCGTCCTCGACGGTGAGCGTGATGTCGTACAGGGTGCTGCGGTAGGTGCCGCACATGCGGTCCACGTCGAGGAGGGGCGGATGCGCAGGCGGCACTGGCAGTGGCGCCGTCTCGGCGCCGGTGAGATCTCCGAGGACGGTGCTGAATATCTCGTGGGCCAGCGCCTCTGTACCCGAACTGTTGGTCAGCACAGCCACCGCCACACCGGCCGAGGGGACGACGCGCAGAAATGCCTTCTGTCCCTTGGAAACGCCGGTATGACCGACGGTGCCGTCCCCGTACAGCATCCAGCCAAGCCCCCAGCCCCGGACGCCGCCTCCGAAGTCCGGGACGGATTCGAGCTGGGGGTTGCGCAGTTCCGCGAGCGCAGGGTCGGTGAGGTGCAGGTGGACGAACTTCAGCAGATCGCGTGCGCTCATCGCGAGATGAGAGCCACTGGGCGTGGAGAAATAGCGGACCGCCCAGCTCTTCGTGGGCGCGAGCTCTCCGTCGGTCTCGACGTGCCCGATCGCGGCGCGATGCAGGATCGCCTCGTACGTGGTGGTGGCGACGGTCGTCAAGCCCAGTGGGGTCGCGAGGCGTTCGCGGAGCACGTCGTGGAAGGGCTTGCTCCGTAGCAACTCCACGAGCCTGCCGAGCACCACGTACCCGCTGTTGGAGTACGAGAAGAGGGTGCCCGGCGGGAGCAGGTGGTCCGCGTCGGCGAGCGTGGCGACGAACTTCTCGATCGCGTCGTCGTTGCGACCGGTGTCGGTGAAGTGGTTGCCGTCGATGCCGCCGGTGTGGGTGAGCAGATGACGAGCGGTCAGGACCTCGGTGGCCGCCGGATCGCTGAGCCGAAAGCCGGGCATGTAGTCGCGAACGGGACGGTCGAGGTCCAGCACACCGTCATTCACCAGTTGCTGGACCAGCGTGGCTGTCCAGATCTTGGTGATTGAGCCGATCTTGAACACCGAGTCGGTCGTGGTCTCAACTCGGGTGTGCAGACTCAGCACGCCCGCTGCCTCGTCGTGGATCTCCCCGTCAGCCAGCACGGCGATCTGTGCGCCCGGTACGCCGTACTTCGCGATGAGCTCGCTCAGATGCCATCCCATCCCAACAGCCTAGCTATAGCCGCCGGTCAGCCAAGGTGCCGGAGCCGAGATGGACTACGCAAAGCTGCTCGTCCAGTGGCAGCAGTTAGTACGAGAACGGAGCATCGACCGAACCGCCCTACTACTAGGGTGACCTGATGAAGCTTCTCCTTACCGACGCCGGTGTCAGTAACGCGAGCATTCTGGCGGCGCTGGTCGATCTCCTGGGTAAACCGATCGCCGAGGCCAACGCCCTCTGCATCCCCACCGCGGGGTATGGGGGCCCCTACGGGGATCCGGAGGGACCCTGGCGCTTCATCAGCGGAGAGTCCGACGGTCCCATGACCGAGTTGGGGTGGAAGTCGGTGGGCGTGCTGGAGCTCACCGCACTGCCCGGCATCGACAAGGAACGCTGGATCTCCTGGGTCCGAGAGGCAGACGTCCTGTTGGTGAACGGTGGCGATGCGCTCTACCTGTGCCACTGGATGCGGGAGTCCGGACTGGCCGACCTCTTCCCGTCGCTGCGCGACACGGTCTACGTAGGGATCAGCGCCGGGAGTATGGTGCTGACTCCCCGGATCGGGGATGAGTTCGTCGACTGGCAGCCGCCCAGCGGCGACGACAGCATGCTGGGAGTTGTCGATTTCTCCATCTTCCCGCACCTCGACCTCCCGGATTGTCCGGAGAGGAGCCTGGCCGAGGCGGAACGCTGGGCCGCCAAGATAGCGGGTCCGGCGTACGCCATCGACGCTCAGACCGCAATCAAGGTGACCGACGGCAGCGTCGAGGTCGTCTCCGAGGGCCACTGGAAGCTGCTCAATCCAGCATCTTGAACGCCGACGACCGGGAGTCCGCGATCGAAGCGATCCTCGCCGACACCAAGACGTCGAGGACCGGGGGCTGCCCGCGCTGTACGAACGTGCGGGCGAGCCATCGCCCAGGGCGCTTCTTCACGATGAAGCGAGCGGTCAGTTGAGGATGATCGGATTGGTGAGCGCGGCGACGTGGCCGTTGGGATGGCGGACCTCGATGCGAACGAACCCCGAGTGTTCCGCCGTCGTGTCCCACTGCACCACGCCCGTCCCGTCAGAAGGGAGAGACGCCCGGTGGACCTTTCCTCGATCGGTGTGGAAGCTGACGGTCCCCGCCGGCACACCTCGCAGTGCTGCCTGGACTTCCACCTGCCCGCCACGAGTCGCGAGTCGTTCTCCCACCCCGACAACGCGACCATCGGCATTGGCGGTGAACGACACGTCCACGTCTGCCGACTCGGCGATCCAGCTGCGGCCGGCCCTGATTCCCGCCAGGACCGCCTCGGTGCTCAGCTCTTCGGCGAAGACCACGGTGTGAGGGATCCCGATCTGGCCTTCCAGGTGGGTATCGCTGTTGCCCATCGCCGGCCGCCACGAGCCCGTGTGGATGTCCGCCGCGAGGCTCCGCCCCCACTCCGCCAGGGCCGTCTCGTTGTCAGCGTTCCAGGGCCGATCCGAAGTCCACAGTCCGTTCCACACCTCCACCACGTCGAAGCCCTGGAAGGGGAACATGAAGTCCCCCGACGGGTAGGGCGCATGCGGGTGCGCGGCCACGCACAGGCCCCCTGCTCGATGGACCTGGTCCAGGCACTTGTCGACCAGTCCATCCCTGACCTGGTGGTTCCAGTCGACGACCTCGCCTGAATTGATGCCGAGCGCGAGCCAGTGCCCGGTCTTCGTGGTCACTTCCTCACCGAGGACGATCAAGAAGTCATCGGCGGCCAGCTGCCCCCATGTACCGGGGGTCGCGGCTGAGTTGTGCTCCGTTGTCGCCATGAAGTCGAGACCGGCGGCGCGCGCTCGAACGGCCAACTCTTCAGGGGTCAGTTCCCCGTCCGAGTGGACAGAGTGGACATGACAGTCTCCGCGGTACCAGGCCGCCCCACGTCCGACCGCCCGCGCCGACGGGAAGCTCAAGCTCGACACGGTTCTCCTTCCAGAGTCCTGACGAGCCAACGCGCGGGCAGTGCAAGCGGTTCCGTGACACCACTGACCACCGTCCAGGGCCTGATTCAGAAGTAGGCCCACGGGTTCCGGTGTGCACTGTCCGGGCGGTAGAGCAGAACTCTGGGGTGTGACTTCGCGCCGGGTGACTGGGAAGCTGCCGCATCAGAAGTGGATCAAGGCCGTGTGGTGATCTCGCCTCCTGACTCGGGGAGATCTGACTGACGCTCAGTGGGCGGCGCTGGATCCGCAGCGTGGTGGCGCTCGGGGTCGTGGTCGGAGCCCGGCCCGGCCGGCTCCGATCGCCGGGTGGGCTGACGGTCGTCTTTGTGGAGGTTGGCGTGACACCAACGTCGACAACCCGGTCCGTACCGCGCGCCTCTCCTTCCTCAGCTGAGATGTAGGCGCGCAGGAGAACTCAGCTGACGCAGCATTACCTGAACGGACGACAAATCTTCAGTCTTTCAGGGTATTTGCTGGCATGCACACTTCCCCGACCAGTTACCCGCTGGTACACATGAGCGTGACGCGCGTCGCACTGTGTCCCACCTCACAGTCGTGTACCACCACGTTGCAGTGGAGGGTTTCATGCGCATGCCCGCATTCCCCAGACCGGCATCCTCCAGACTCGCAGGCCGTCGCCTCGGCGCGGCAGCCGCGGCGTCCGCGGCGCTGCTTGCCGGCAGCCTCGCCCTGGCGCCCGGGGCCAACGCGGCCACCGGCGGGTACGTCGCCCTGGGCGACTCGTACTCCTCCGGCGTCGGCAGCGGCAGTTACATCTCCTCCAGCGGTTCCTGCGAGCGGAGCACGCTGGCCTACCCGTACCTGTGGGCCCAGGCCCACTCGCCGTCGAGCTTCGACTTCGAGGCGTGCAGCGGTGCCACCACCAGCGATGTGCTGAGCAGTCAGCTCTCGACGCTCAGCAGCAGCACCGCCGAGGTCAGCATCACCATCGGCGGCAACGATGCGGGCTTCGCGTCGACCATGGAGACCTGCGTCCTGGACGGCACCAGCTCCTGCCTCTCGGCGGTCTCGTCGGACGAGAACTTCGTCAACACGCAGCTCGCGCCCAAGCTCGACGCCGTCTACTCGGCGATCAAGTCGAAGGCGCCCAACGCCCATGTGGTGGTGCTGGACTACCCCCACCTCTACGAGGTGCCGGGCTCCTGCCTCTTCGGCATCAGCGACACCAGCCGGACCGCCATCAACGGCGCGGCCGACGACCTGGACTCGCTCACCGCCAAGGAGGCCGCCAAGTACGGCTTCACCTTCGCGGACGTGCGCAGCATCTTCGAGGGCCACGAGATCTGCTCCAACGACTCCTGGCTGCACAGCACGACGCTGCCGATAGACGAGTCCTACCACCCCACCTCGGCGGGTCAGGCGGACGGCTTCCTGCCGGTGTTCAGCCAGGAGGCGTGACTGTCGGAGCCGGTGCCTAGTCTTGCCGCATGACTGAACAGACTCCGTCGCACGGGCCGCTGGTCCACCATGTCGAGCTGTGGATGGACGACCTGGCCCTCGCCGAACGCCAGTGGGGGCCGGTGCTCGGGGTGCTCGGCTGCGAGCCGTTCCAGCACTGGGAGAACGGCCGCAGTTGGCAGCGGGACGGCAGTTATGTGGTCATCGAGCAGTCACCGGCGCTCCGGCCCGGAGGGCACGACCGCCTCCGGGCCGGAATCAACCACCTCGCGCTGCGCTGCGCGCCCGTCCGTCCTGACCCCGTGCTCGCCACGGCGCAGGACGCCGGTTGGCAACTGCGGGTGGACACCGGTCAGGCACTCCACCTGATCGACGGTCAGGGATTCGAGCTGGAGATCGTCTACGACGAGAGCCCTCAGGACGAGAGCCCTCAGGACGAGAGCCCTCAGGGCGACAGCACAGCTCAGGGCGACAGCAAAGCTCCGGACGACGCCACAGCTCAGGACGACGGCCCTCAGGTCGACAGCGCCGCCTGCGCCGAGGACGAGTAGAGCGCCTCGATGTCCACCGCGCAGTGGCGGATGATGGCGCGGCGGCGGAGCTTGAGCGAGGGGGTCAGCAGGCCCGACTGCTCGGTGAAGTCCATCGCCAGGATCCGGAAGGCGCGTACCGACTCGGACCGGGAGACGGCGGTGTTGGCCGTCACGACCGCGCGTTGCAGCTCGGCGTGGATGTCCGGGTCGTGGGCGGCCTGAGCGGGGCTCAGCTGGGGGCGGCCGTTGCGGCGTTGCCAGTGGTCCAGGGCCTCGGCGTCCAGGGTGAGCAGCGCGCCGACGAAGGGCCGGTTGTCGCCCACCAGCATGCAGTGGTTGACCAGCGGGTGGTTCCGGATCCGGTCCTCCAGGGTCACCGGCGCGACGCTCTTGCCGCCGCTGGTGACGATGATCTCCTTCTTCCGGCCGGTGATCCAGAGGTAGCCCGTGCTGTCGAGGCGGCCGAGGTCGCCGGTGGCGAGCCAGCCGTTGCGCAGGGTGTCCTCGGTGGCCTCGGGGTTGTTCAGGTAGCCCTGGAAGACCTGGCCGCCGTGGACCCACACCTCGCCGTCCTCGGCGATCAGCACGCTGGTGCCGGGGATCGCCTGGCCGACGCTGCCGAAGCGCGGGCGCTCGGGCGGGTTGGCGGTGCTGGCGGCGGTGGTCTCGGTGAGGCCGTAGCCCTCGATGACGGTGACGCCCGCGCCCTTGAAGAAGAGCGCGTGCTCGCGGTTCATCGCCGAGCCGCCGGACATCGCGTGCCGGACCTTGCCGCCGAGGACGGCACGGACCTTGCCGTAGACGAGCGACTCGTAGAACTGGTGCTGCATCCTCAGCGCGGCCGTCGGTCCGGGGCCCTCGTCGAAGGCCTGCCGCTCCAGGGCGGCGGCGTAACGGACGGCGGCGTTGTAGGCCTTCTCGAAGATGCCGCCGCGTCCGCTCTCCTCGGCCTTCTGGCGGGCGCGCTGCAGCAGCTTCTCGAAGATGTACGGGACGGCCAGCAGGAAGGTCGGGGCGAACGACTCCAGCGACGGCAACAGGTCGGCGGGCCGGAGGCTCGGTTCGTGGCCGAGCCGGACCCCGGCACGGATCGCGCCGACCTGGACCATCCGGCCGAAGACGTGGGCCAGCGGGAGGAAGAGCAGCGTCGAGGCCTGGTCGCCGCGTCCCTTGGCGCCGAAGACCGACTCGTACTGGGTCACCAGGTTGTCGCACTCGGCCATGAAGTTGCCGTGGGTCAGCACGCAACCCTTGGGGCGGCCGGTGGTGCCGGAGGTGTAGATGATCGTGGCGACGGTGTCCGCGGTGACGGCCGCGCGGTGGCGCTCGATCTCCTCGTCCGGCACGGAGCGTCCGGCGAAGGCGATCTGCCGCAGGGCTCCGGCGTCGAGCTGCCAGATCCGGCGCAGCGTGGGGAGGCTGTCGCAGACCGAGCCGACGGTCATCGCGTGGTCCTCGTGCTCGACGATGCACGCGACCGCGTGCGAGTCGCCGAGGATCCAGCGGACCTGCTCGGCCGAGGAGGTCGGGTAGACCGGGATCGGCTGCGCGCCGATGGACCAGAGCGCGTAGTCGAGCAGGGTCCACTCGAAGCGGGTGCGCGACATCAGCGCGACCCGGTCGCCGAAGCGGATGCCCTGCTGGAGCAGGCCCTTGGCGAGCGCCTGGACCTCGTCGCGGAACTGCGCCGCGGTGACGTCGTGCCAGGTGGCCTCCGACTGGCCGGGCTCCCCGCCCGACGCGTCCGGGTTGCTGGTACGCCTGCTCAGCACCGGGAGGAGGGGAGTCTCCTCGGCGGTGCGGTGGACGGAGTCCGCGAGGCCTTCCGTCCGTTGTGCCCGGACCAAGGCCGGAACGCTGAACTCACGCATCCGGCACCCCTTCTTCATACTGCTTCTTCATACTGCGTGTGGAGAACCCGCAAGTTACCTGAGGTAATCAGCCCTAGCCAGAGCGGCACGGGGGATGATCCAGCCTTTTCACAGGAGCTACACCGCACCTGTCCGCCTTCTGTGTACCAACTTCCCCGGATGGCAGGTGTTTTGGGCGATCTGCCGGAAATGCCCGGGGGATGGGGTGACACTGCGGCTCGCTGGCCGTGCCGTATCGACGGTGTATCGGGGGCGTCAGCGCAGCCGTGCCCGACACGTGGTGAGAGATGTCATCGGAAGTGCGGCGTTCTGTGTCCTGAGACGGTCGAACTGACGTCCTTGCGAGTAGTAGAGTCGCGGCGATTCGGCCGGGCCCTGAGAGGAATCCATGCGCTTCCGCCGCAGATCCATCCGCGCGAAGATCACCGCGCTGCTCCTGGTGCCGCTGACCGCACTGACGGCCCTGTGGGCCTACACGTCCGTGCAGTCGGTCAGCCAGGTCTGGGGCCTGATGCGGGTCGCCAGCGACTACCGCTGGTTCGGGACGCCGGCGGACGCCCTCTCCCGGGCCCTTCAGGACGAGCGCCGCGCCGCCGTCGCCTACTCCGCGGCCACGCTCGAAGCCTCCGGCGCCCCGGCCGGCCAGACCGACACCGCCGACCTCAACACGCTGCACCAGGCCGAGGCGGCGACCGACGTCGCGTCCGCCGCCTTCACCCGGAACGCGAACGACCCCGGCCACCACGCGAGCCTGAACGCCGCCGAGCTGGCCACACTGGGTCTGATCGACTCGCAGCTCAAGGGCCTGACGGTGGAACGGGAGGCGATCGAGGGCCACTACCAGGGGTGGTACAGCGTCTACGACTGGTACACCGTCGCGCAGGATCCGTTCTTCCAGCTCCGGCTCCAGCTCAGCGACGTCAGCGGCGGCGACCTGGCCCGGACCGCGCAGAACCTGATCGAGATCGTCCGCGCCCGTGAGTACCTCTCCCGTGAGGACGCGATCGAGGTCGGCGCGCACATCCAGGGCAAGCTCGACGTCGAGCAGTACCAGGAGATGCTGTCGACCGGGGCCACCGAGCAACTGCTGCTCCAGGTCCACGCCGGGGAGTTGCCCTCCTCGATCGCCGCGCTCTACACCCCCTACCTCAACAGCTCCGACTACTTCGAGATGGAGTCGCTGCAGGCCGACGCCGCGCAGGAGGGCGCGGCACAGGCGGTGGACCGGCTCGGCTACCAGCAGTGGCGGCAGAGCGTCGACGCCAGCCTGAGCCGGCTCAGTGACATCAACCAGCAGGCCGCCCAGGTGGCCGGGCAGCAGGCCACCTCCTACGCGATGCGGGTGATCTGGCAGGACGGCATCGCCGGTGCGCTCGGCCTGCTCGCGGTGATCGCGACGATCGTCATCTCGCTGCGGATCGGCCGCCGCCTGGTCCGCGAGCTGGTCGAACTGCGCAACGGCGCCTTCGAGCTGGCCGGGGTCCGGCTGCCGTCGGTGATGCGCAGGCTCCATGACGGCGAGAAGGTCGACGTGGCCGTCGAGGCGCCACCACTGGCCACGCCCGGCGGGGGCAAGGCCTCCGGGGGCAGGCATGCCGACGGCTCGCACGACGAACTGGCGCAGGTCGGTCGGGCGTTCAACGCGGTGCAGCGCGCCGCGATCGAGGCCGCCGTCGAGCAGGCAGAGCTGCGGCGCGGCATCTCCGCTGTCTTCGTCAACCTGGCCCGCCGCAGCCAGGCGCTGCTGCACCGGCAGCTGTCGCTGCTCGACGAGATGGAGCGCCGGGCGGAGGACCCGGGCGAACTGGACGACCTGTTCAAGCTCGATCACTTGACGACCCGTATGCGCCGCCACGCCGAGGGCCTGATCATCCTCTCCGGTGCGGCCCCGGGCCGGACGTGGCGGCGGCCGGTGCGGGTGCTGGACGTGGTCCGTGCCGCCGTCGGCGAGATCGAGGACTACGCCCGGGTCCGGGTGCACCGGATGCCTCCGGTCGCGGTGGTCGGCAGCGCGGTCTCCGACCTGGTCCACCTGCTGGCCGAACTCGTCGAGAACGCCACGGTCTTCTCGCCGCCGCACACCCAGGTGCGGATCCAGGGCGAGGAGGTGGCCAACGGCTTCGTGCTGGAGATCGACGACCGCGGCCTCGGCATGGGCGAGGAGCCGCTGGCGGCGGCCAACGACCGGTTGGCGACGGGAGGCGACTTCGACCTCGGCGACACCGACCGGCTCGGCCTCTTCGTGGTCAGCCGCCTCGCCGCGCGGCACGAGGTCCGGGTCTCGCTGCGGCGCTCGCCCTACGGCGGCACCACGGCCGTCGTCCTGCTCCCGCACGCCCTGCTCACGCCCGCGCCGCCGCGGCCCGGCGACGCCGAGGTCACCGGCGAGCAGGTGGTGGTGCCCCAGCTGACGCGGGTGGCACGCGAGTTGACTCCGGCCGGCCGCACCCGTCCGGTGCTGGAGGGGGACCAGCCCGGGTCGGACCAGCCCGCGCTGGGCGGCCCGCGTCCGCACGAGCCCGAGCCCGGGTCCGGGGCCGGGGCCGGGAGACTGCCGCGCCGCCGTCGGAACGAGGCGCGCCGCGAAGCACGCTCTGAGGCACCTCGTGAGGTCCGGGACGAGATCAGGCACGAGGTTGTCGACGAGGACGTGCTGGCGGACGAGATCCTGCTGCGCAGCGACACCGAGACCGCCGTCGCACCGGCACTCCCCAGGCGCGTGCGTCAGGCCAACCTGGCCCCGCAACTGCGGAGCGCGCCCGAGGCGGATGCCGCCCCCGGGGCTGCGGCACCCGCGGTGGACCAGGTCGAGCGCACACCCGAACAGGCCCGCGCCGTCTTCGCCTCGTTCCAGCGCGGCCTCGCCCGAGGCCGCGCCGAGGCCGACCCCGCTGCAGCCCCGTCAACTCCCGCCCAGCAACCAGTCTCAGACTCAGCCTCAGACTCAGCACCGAAACCGGAAGGAACCCCCCGATGACCGGCACGACGAAGCCGTCCGGCGACCTCACCTGGCTCTTGGACGACATGGTCCGTCGCGTGCCGGCGATCCGGCACGCGGTGGTGCTCTCCAGCGACGGGTTGGCGACCGGGGCGTCGGGGGAGCTGGAGCGTGAGGACACCGAGCACCTTGCCGCGGTGGCCTCCGGTTTCCACAGCCTGGCCAAGGGCGCGAGCCGTCACTTCAAGGCGGGCGATGTCCGGCAGACCATGGTCGAGCTGGACCAGGCCTTCCTCTTCGTCACCTCGGCGGGCGACGGCAGCTGCCTGGCCGTGCTGAGCGAGGCGGACTCCGACGTGGGTCTGATCGCCTACGAGATGGCGCTGCTCGTCCGTCGCGTCGGTGAGCACCTGGGCACCGAGCCGCGGGCGTCCGCGTCCGCGGGGTGACCTCGATGCCGGGGGAGCAGCGGGACGGGCACGACAAGCACGACGGGCAGGACGCGCACGACGTGTGGGACGAGGACGATGACGATGACTGGGATGACCTGTCCCAGCTGGTACGTCCCTACACGCTGACTCGGGGACGGACCCGGCACTCCGGGTCCGAGGCGTTCGACGTGGTCACCCAGATCAGCGCGGTGCCGCGCGAACCGGGCATCGCGGACGAGGACGCACAGGATCCCGAGCACGAGGCGATCCTCGACCTGGTCCGCCACGGGCCGTTGTCGGTGGCGGAGTTGGCGTCGGACCTGGATCTGCCGCTGGGGGTCGTCCGGATCCTCCTCGGCGACCTGCTGGCGGCCGAGCTGATCCAGGTCACCCGGCCGGTACCGCTCGCCGAGCTGCCGGACGTCCAGATCCTGCGCGAGGTCATCCAGGGGCTGCGCGCGCTCTGACGTTCAGCGCCCTTTGGTGTTCAGCGCCTCTGACGTTCCGCGCTCTCTGACGATTCGTCAGTGCGGCTGTCCTGGCGCGGCAAGCCCGTTCGACGTTTTCTCGCCCGGACGGGTCAATCGGGTGCGGCTCCGGAGTGGCGTGGCGGCGTGCGGGCAGCTTCGGCGCATGTCGCCTGGGATCTGCGCGCCCCCGCCGGTACCACCCCCGCACGTGCCGGTCGTACCACCGGCCGGACCGGGATCGTTCTCGCCGCCGCATCCGCCGCCCGTACCACCGGCGTTCCCCCCGCCGCTCAGCTGCGTCCGGGTGGTGCCGCACCGGCCGCACCCGCATGTCGTCGTGCACCCGCGCCCGCCGTTGCGGGTGACGCCGCACCGGACGCCGCCGCCCAAGCCGCCGCCTTCTCCGCTGCCCTCGATCGCGCTGGTTGATGTCAAGGCCGCCACCGCCGTGCCGCACGTGCTGCCGCAGCCGACCGTGACGGCGGCTCCCGCCGCGCCCGAGGCTGCGTTCGTATATGTCGCGATCACCATTCCCGCCCTGGTCGCCGCCGGGGCGGGCGCGCTCAACCATGTGCTGGGAAGGGGTCGTTGATGACCAATCTGGGATTTCTCGCGGCTGCTGTGGTGGGCGGACTGCTCGCGGTGCTGGTCCTCGCCGGGTTCGGGCGGACCGCCCGCTCGAAGGAGGGAGCCTTCTCCGGAGGCGCGTTGGGCTTCCTCGGCTCGGCCTCGCTCTCCTCCTTCGTGCTGATCGCGGCCTTTCTGATCGCCGGGTCGTGGTCCAACCTCAACACGGCGCGCGGGCACACCTTCGACGAGTCGCGTGCCGTCAACGCCGCCTACACGGACGCCGACACCACCACCAGGCCGCTGCTCAAGGACTACGTGACCGCCGTCATCGACAAGGAGTGGACCTCCATGGCGTCCGGCCAGGCCAGCCCGGCCGCCTGGCAGCGGCTCGACACGGTACGGGCGCACGTCGAGGCGCTGCCCGCCGCCACCCCCACGGCGCAGGCGGCCAAGGACCAGGAGCTCAGTGATCTGGACACGGTCTACACGACCCGGCAGATCCGGCTCGCGGACACCTCGGCGACCATGCCGTGGCCGCTCTATCCGGCGCTGATCTGCACCGGCCTGCTGGTGCTGCTCTACGCGCCGATCGCCGGGCTGACCTTCCACCGCCGCGAGGCGGTGGCGTTGGGGCTGGTCGGCGCGGTGGTCGGCTTCGGGGTCTGGATGGTGCTGCACCTGACCCATCCCTATGCCGGGCCCGTCCATGTGACACCGGTCGCATACGTCCAGAGCCTCGCCCGATTCCAGCAGTTGGGCACGGGCTGAGTCGGGCACCGGCTGAGCTGGGTGCGGGCTGAGCTGGGCACGGGCCGAGGCCGGAGCGGTGTCCCGCGGAACGGGCGGCCTTGACCGGCACCCCGGCCGGTGCCCTAAGGTGCGGCCGTGAACCCCGACGCCGTGAACCCCGTCGCTGTGAAAATACTTGTCGCGGGCGGCTTCGGCGCCGGCAAGACGACGCTCGTCGGCGCCGTCAGCGAGATCCGGCCGCTGCGCACCGAGGAGCGGCTCAGCGAGGCCGGGCGGCCGCTCGACGACACCGCCGGTGTGGAGGCCAAACAGACCACCACGGTGGCCATGGACTTCGGCCGGATCGACATCCGGCCGGGTCTGGCGGTCTACCTGTTCGGCACGCCCGGGCAGGACCGGTTCTGGTTCGTCTGGGACGAGTTGGCCCAGGGCACGCTGGGCGCGGTGGTGCTGGCCGACACCCGGCGGCTGGAGGACTGCTTCCCGTCGGTCGACTACTTCGAGCGGCGCGGGATCCCGTTCGTGGTCGCCGTCAACTGCTTCGACGCCGCTCCCCGCTACCCGGCGGACGAGGTCCGGTCCGCGCTGGACCTCGCGCCGGAGGTGCCGGTGGTGCTCTGCGACGCCCGGGCCAAGGACAGCGTCAAGGAGGTGCTGGTCGAGACGGTCTCGCTGGCGCTGGCGCTGGGGCCGGACAGGGCCTAGCCGAGACGAAGGCGCTCGTTGGTCAGGGTCATCGGACCGTCCGACAGCACGCGCAGGTAGGTCGCCCCGGAGGGGTTGCGGGCGAAGGGCGCGCCGATCCGGACCAGCAGGTAGCGGGCGGTGCCGTGCGCGGGAAGGGTCGCGGGACCGGAGACGATCCGCCAGTTGAAGTCCATCCAGGCGTTGTTGCTGGTGGCGAAGGCGGGGGAGAGCGGCTGGTCCCCGGTGTTGCGCAGCGTCGCGGTGATCCGGCTGATGCCCGCCGTGGGCTTGGCCCTCGCCGTCGCGGCCACGTGCAGCGGCGGCGGGGTGAGCACAGCGACGGCAAGCAGGACCACCGCCGGGAGCACCAGCAGCGCGGGCAGCGCCAGGCGGACCGGTCGGGCCCGCAGTACCGCCAGCCGCCAGGTCCACGCCGTGGCGAAGGACGCCCGCTCGTTGCAGGCGAGCGCGGTCAGCCAGAGCGGCGTCAGCAGCATGAAATAGGTCTCGGTCGACCGAGCCGACAGGAAGAACGCCGGCCACGGCAGCACGGCGACGGCGGGCGCGAGACGGGCCGGGTGGAGGGCGAAGAGCACCAGCGTCGCCAACAGGAACGCCGCCGCGGCCGTGGAGTAGAGACCGAGCGCGCCGCTGCCCCGGGTCAGGTAGTAGCTGATGTCGACCGGCCCGAGGCCCTGCGGTGAGGCGTGCTGGGTCAGCACGGCAACGATCCCAGGAGCCCAGTCCAAGCCGTCGCGGATCAGGAACGGCAGGTTGACGACCAGGAAGACGGCCCCGGCCAGGCCCGCGTAGCGACCGGTGACGGCGACGGCGGGACGCCAGGAGCCCAGCTCGCCCCGGCGCAGCAGCACCACCCCGAGCAGGACGAACGCGGTGAGGAACCAGGCGAGTTGGTGCGCGGAGTCGGCCAGGCCCAGGCAGCAGCCGGAGACCACTCCGGACCGTCCGAGGCGTCCGCCCGCGCCGATCCGGCTCCAGCCCGCCAACACCACGACCAGGAACGGCAGCGTCAGGAAGACCGGGTAGCCGTCGCGGGCGTACGGGAACATCCAGCTCATGCCGAAGAGCGCCAGCGTCGCGGCGGGCCGCAGCGGCACCGGCAGCAGCCGGAACATCAGCACGCCGGCGGCGACCACGGCGGCCAGCGACCAGAGCCCGGCCACGGGGACCCAGAACGGCGCGGGCAACAGCCCGTGCGCGGCGAACGGGGCGTTCAGCAGCACGCTCAGCGGCGGATAGCCGAAGACGTCGACGGGCCTGCCGGTCATCAGCGGGGTCAGGCCGACGTGGTAGACCGCGCCGGCGGTGGGGAAGTGGGCGCCGTAGACGTGTCCGCCTGCCGCGAAGGCGCGGGAGGCCATGCTGATCAGCGCGCCCTCGTCGTCCCCGTAGGGCAGGGTGCCCCGGCCGGAACCGGTGCCCAACTGCAGGACGACGCGGACCAGCGCCGCGCCGAGCACCGCCAGATCCAGTCGACGTAGCGTCACCGGCCGCCGGGCGAGGGAGATCAGGACGGCGAAGGCGAGCAGCGTGCCGTAGAGCACGCCGAAGCCCGCGCTGAGGTAGGCCCGGCTGACGGCCTCGCTGCGCAGGTCGGCCGGAAGGCCCTGGAACAGGCTGAGCAGCGCGACCAGCGAGAGGATCCGGTGCGCGAGCAGCGGGCTGATCAGCGGGTGCGAGGCGATGACCGGTGGTTCATCGGTGTGCGACTGTCCGGCGCCGGTCCGGTTGACGATGGTCCGCATGGCGAGGCCGACGCTAGTCGACGTAATCCGGCATTCACGGCGAACGGCCCCAACGAGTGGGGAAGGGCCCCAACGAGTGAGGACTGCGGAGCAACTATTCGCCTGGCCGGGCGAATCCGGACCAGGCGTTCGCGGGTCGGCCACGGCCCAGGCCGGATTGGCGGAAGAGGCCGCCGCCCGCGGTGGTGACGTAGAGGGTGTCCAGCTCGGGGCCGCCGAACGCGCAGCTGGTGACGTTGGGCACCGGCAGTTCGACGGTCTCCAGCAGCCGGCCCTGCGGGGACAGGCAGCGGACCACGCCGCCGCCCCAGAAGGCGATCCAGAGGTTGCCCTCGGCGTCCAGCGTCATGCCGTCCGGGTCGCCGCCGAGATGGGACAGGTCGAGCGAGCGCAGCGGGGTGGCGAGCGGGCCGTGCTCCGGGTAGGCGTAGAGGTCGATCCGGCGGCGCGGGGTGTCGGTGTGCCAGAGCAGGTCCGGCTCGGGCCAGTCGAGGCCGTTGGGGATCAGAAAGCCGTCGGCGATCGGGACGGCGGTGACGCCGGGGATGCCGGGGACGCCGCTCCTGTCCGCCGCGTCCGGCTCCAGCCGGTAGAGCGGTCCGGGCCGGCGCGGTTCGTCGACCTGCATGGTGCCGGCCACGATCCGGCCGAAGGGGTCGCACTTGCCGTCGTTCATCCGCCGGTCGGGGCGGTCGGTCTCCACCTCGGCGACGGTGCGCAGGGTGCCGGTCGCGGTGTCGAGCAGCGCGAATCCCTCGGCGACGGCCAGCAGCACGGTGCCGTCCCGGTACGGCGCGACGGTCCCGGGCATGGTCGGCAGGGCGATCTCGCCGACGGAACCGTCGGCGTGGGAGAGCCAGCGGAGCGTGCGGTCCTCGACGCCGATCCAGTAGACGCGTCCGGTCGCGGCGTCCCACAAGGCGCCCTCGCCCAGGGCGAGTGGCGTGACGTCGGCATGTTCCAACGGCATGTGCTGCTCCGGATTCTGTGGCGAGGTGGGACCTCGGTGCCCACAACCATGCTCGCAGGCCGCACAATGGTTCTTCACGGACCGAACACACCGGAAGGATGCGGGGGCGGGCTAGGCGATGCAGGGGGCGGTACTGACGCACTGGCGGCTGGGCAAGTTGGTCAGTCCGGGCAAGTTGCGCGGGCTGGTCGAGCTGCGCCCGCTCGGCGTGTTGCGCCGCGTCTGCGGCCTGCGGCGGCTCGGGGGCGTGGTGCTCACGCTCGCGGTCGTGGCGTCGGTCGCCGTGGTCGGGCAGGCGGCCGGTTGGCTGGCCGATCCGCCGCCGGGTCAGTTGGCGACGCAGGCGGCCGACGGCGAGGCCCGGCTGCTGGCCCTGGCACTGCGTCAGATTCCGCCCGACGGCCTGCCGGACGAGGCCCGCTTCGCGGAGACGGCGACTTCGGTGCCGAGCGAGCTGCTCCGCGTCGACGTCCGACGTCCCGGCGACGCCGTGCTGACGGTTCGGCTCGTGGGCCAGGCGAGCTCGGGCGCCTTCGACGGGCGGAGCGCGGCCACGGTGGTGCGCTGCTACGCCATGGACTGGCAGCCAGTGCAGCCGGTGCGGTCGGGCGGTTCGGTCGTTGGTCGGACCGGCGGTTCGGTCGGTGGTCCGGCCGCTGACGGGGCTGGTGACGGGGCGGGAGACATCGTCGGTGATCCCGTGCCGACGGCCTGCCCGGCCCTGCCTGGGGTCCCGGCGGGAGTGCCGAGCGGGAGCGAGTTGGCGGCGGAGCTGAACGCGGGCTCGACGGGGGAGCGGACCAGTCGGGCGGGCGTCTTCGCCACCGGACAGCCGGGTGCGTGCGCATTCGCGGAGACTGAACCGTCCGGGCGGCTGCTGGCCTGGGCCGCGCCGCTGCTCGCGCCCTGCACGACCGCCGCGGCACGCGAGGCGGCGGCTTTCGGCACGTGAGTGGACCGAGTCGATATCGCACGAGATCGGGCATGCCCGCCCGAGAATGACCGGGTGACCCTTTCTCGCGGACAAGCGCAGTCTCCCGGACATGCGCAGTCTCTCGAACGCGCGCTGCGCGGTGCGCTCCGGGGTGAGGTGGACTTCGGGACCGCGCAGCGGGCCGTCTACGCCTACGACGCGTCCAACTACCGTCAGGTCCCGCTCGGGGTGGTGAAGCCCGCGTCGGCGGACGACGTGCGGGCGGCGGTGGCCCTGGCGCGGGAGCACGGGGTGCCGGTGCTGGCGCGCGGGGCCGGGACCAGCGTCGGCGGACAGGCGATCAGCCCCGGAGCCCTGGTGCTCGACCTGCGGGCTCGGTTCGCCGGGGTGACGGACGTCGATCCGGAGGCGCGGACCGCGTGTGTGCTGCCCGGGACGGTGCTGGACACGCTCCAGGCGGCGGCCCGTCCGCACGGGCTGGTCTTCGGACCGGACCCGTCCACGCACAGCCGCTGCACGCTCGGCGGGATGATCGGCAACGACTCCTGCGGCCCGCACTCCGTCGTCTGGGGCCGCACCGCCGACAACGTCCGCTCGCTCGACCTGCTGCTCGCCGACGGCACCGAACTGACCGTCAGCGGCCCGCTCTCCGCCGACGCACGGGCGGAGCTGCTGCGCAGCACACCCGGTCGCGCGGGCGAACTGCTGCGTGGGCTGCATGCGCTGGCCGAGCAGAACCTGGCCACGCTGCGCCAGGACTTCCCGCAGCTGCCGCGTCGCGTCTCCGGCTACGCGTTGGATGCACTGCTGCCCGAGCGCGGCTTCGACCTGGCCCGCGCGCTGACCGGTACCGAGGGCACCTGCGCGCTGCTGCTGGGCGCGACCGTCGTACTGGCCCCGTTGCCGAGCCGCCACGTCCTGGTCGTCGCCGGATACGCGGACGAGAGCGCCGCCGCCGAGGCGGTGCTGGAGTTGCTGCCGCTGCGCCCGCTGACGGCGGAGGGCATGGGCGGGGACCTGGTCCCCGGCGGCCTGGCCGGGTTGAGCGGCGGCAGCGGCGGCTGGCTGTTGCTGGAGGCGGAGGCGGGCGACCACGCCCGGGCGCTCGAACGGGCCGCGCGGGCGCAGGGGGCAGCCGTCGCCGTGGTCGAGGACCCGGTGGCGCAGCGGGCGGCGTGGCGGGTGCGTGAGGCCGCGGCTGGGACGGCGACCCGGGCGCCGGACGGCTCGGAGGCCTGGCCGGGCTGGGAGGACGCCTCCGTGCCGCCGGAGCGGCTGGCCGGGTACCTGCGCGAGCTGCGGGAGCTGATGGCCGCACACAGGCTCCAGGGAACGCCCTTCGGGCACTTCGGCGAGGGCTGTGTGCACCTGCGGATGGACTTCGACCTCGACCGCCCGCAGAACGGCCGGTTCCGCGGCTTCCTCACCGAGGCCGCCGACCTGGTGGTGCGGCACGGCGGGTCGCTCTCCGGCGAGCACGGCGACGGCCAGGCGCGCGGCGAGTTGCTGGCGCGGATGTACCCCCCGCGCGTCATCGAGCTGTTCGGGGCGTTCAAGTCGCTCTGGGACCCCGAGAACCTGCTCAACCCGGGCAATCTGGTCGACCCGCGCCCGCTCGACGCCGATCTGCGGCAACCGGCGCTCCGGCGGGAGTTGCCCCTGGCCGACGGCGCGCGCCGCTGCGTCGGGGTGGGCGCGTGCGTCACCGACGACCCGGCGACGGTGATGTGCCCGAGCTACGCGGTCACGAGGGAGGAACGGCACTCGACGCGTGGCCGGGCCCGGTTGCTGGGCGAGATGCTGGGAGGCGCCCTCGTCACGGACGGCTGGCGCTCGCGTGAGGTGCGCGAGGCGCTGGACCTGTGCCTGGCGTGCAGGGCCTGCGCCAGCGACTGCCCGGTGCATGTCGACATGGCGACGTACAAGTCCGAGTTCCTGCACCGCTTCTACCGGCACCGGCTGCGACCCAGGATCCACTGGACGCTGGGCGGACTGCCGCGCAACCTGCGGCTTCTGCGCGCACTTCGGCTGGCCCGGCCGGTCGGCGCGCTGGCACGGAGCCGCTTCGGGCCGCTGCTGGCACGGCTGGCCGGGACCACTCCGGAGCGCCCGCTGCCGCCGATCCCCGCGCGCGCCTTCACCGAGGGCGTGGCAGACACGGGTTCGGGTGGTCGGCCGGTGCTGCTCTGGCCCGACACTTTCGGCAACCACTTGCAGCCCGAGGTGTTGCACGCCGCCGCAACGGTGCTGCGCCGGTTCGGGTTTCGGCCGGTGCTGCCCGAAGGACCCGTCTGCTGCGGGCTGACGGAGGCCACCACCGGACGTCTCGACGCGGCCCGTCGCACCCGCAACCGCACCCTGCGCACGCTCGCGCCGCTGCTGGACGCCGATCCGGAGCTGCCGATCGTGGTGGCGGAGCCGAGCTGCGCGGCCGAACTGCGCGGGCCGCACTCTCGACTGGCCGACCGGGTGCGGACGTTCGCGGAGCTGCTGAACGAGCAGCTGGACCGTCGGCCCGAGCTGCTCGACTCCCTGACGCTCGCGGGCCGGCCGCTCGCGGACCGGCCGAGCGCGTTGGTGCAGACGCACTGCCACCAGCACGCCGTCCTCGGTACCGACGCCGACCGGCGCCTCGCCGCCCGTCTCGGGCTCACCCTGCGCCAACTGCCGCCGTCCTGCTGCGGGTTGGCGGGAGACTTCGGTTTCGAGCCTGGACATCACACGGTGTCCGTCGCGGCCGCCGAGCGGGTGCTGCTGCCCGCGCTGCGGGCCGAGCCGGACGCGACCGTGCTGGCGGACGGCTTCAGCTGCCGGACCCAGATCGCGCAGCTCGCCGACGGCCGCCGCGCGTTGCACTTCGTCGAGTGGCTGGAGCGACTGCTGCCCGAAAGTGGGACCCGGTCGGACATCTGACGGACACGCGGGGGTAACGATCCGGCGCCCTTGCAGAAAGTTGCTGCAAGGGCTTTCCAAGCCGATTGCATCGCTGTTACGTTCCTCCCCAAGCCCGGCGGCTGTGCGACCCGGGCACCCACCCCCGAAGGAGTCCATCGATGCGTCGTGGCATTGCGGCGGCCGTTCTGGCGACGGCGATAGCGGTTTCTGCAAGCGCTTGCGGTTCCTCTGGCAGCAGCTCCGGCGGCGCCTCCGCCAACGCGGGTCCGGTGACCATCACGTGGTGGGACACCTCCGACGCCACCAACGAGGCGCCGACCTACAAGGCCCTGGTCGCGCAGTTCGAGGCCGCGAACCCGAGCATCAAGGTGGACTACGTCAACGTCCCCTTCGCGACCGCGCAGACCAAGTTCACTGCCGCGGCAGCCGCCGGCAAGGGCGCGCCGGACGTGCTCCGCTCCGACGTCGGCTGGGTCGCGGGCTTCGCCCAGCAGGGCTACCTGGTCCCGCTGGACGGGACCCCCGCCTCCGCCGACAAGGCCAAGTTCGAGCAGCAGCTGGTCCAGCAGGCCACCTACCAGGGCAAGCTCTACGGCATGCCCGAGGTGACCGACACCTTGGCGCTGATGTACAACAAGCAGCTCTTCACCAAGGCCGGCATCACCGCCGCGCCGACCAGCTGGGCCCAGCTCACGGCCGACGCCGCGGCGGTCAAGACGAAGGACGGCGTCGACGGCTTCGCCTTCAACCCGGCCTCCTACTACGCCATGCCGTTCCTCTACGGCGAGGGCACCGACATGGTGGACCTGAGCGCGAAGAAGCTGGAGTTCAACTCCGCCCCCGCGATCAAGGCGATCACCACCCTCAAGAACCTGCTCGCCGCTCCGGGTGTGAGCAAGCTGGACACCACCGCCAACGGCTACGCCAACATCATGGACGCCTTCGAGAGCGGCAAGGTCGCCTCGATCATCCAGGGCCCGTGGGAGACCACCAACGTGCTGAAGGGCTCCGCCTTCGCCAGCGCGTCCAACCTCGGGGTCGCGGTGGTCCCGGCCGGGTCGGCCGGCAAGGCGGGCGCGCCGATCGGCGGCGCCAACCTGGTCGCCTACGCCGGTTCGGACGCCGCGCACCAGGCCGCCTCCGAGAAGTTCATCGCCTTCATGACCTCTGCCGCCTCGCAGCAGACCATCGCCACCAAGAACTCCACGCTGCCGACCCGCAGCGACGCCTACACCTCGGCCGTCACCGCCAACCCCGGGATCGCCGACTTCCAGGCGGTGCTGTCCGCCGGTGTGCCGCGTCCGCCGCTGGTCCAGTACAGCGACCTCTACAACACCTTCCAGACCGACCTCACCAAGATCCTGCTCAACCAGGAGAGCGTGCAGACCGGGATGAACAACGTCACCATCCAGGCGCAGAAGGAACTCCCCGACTACGCCGCGCAGTGACCGGACGCCGGTGACTCGAACCCGGTGAGCAGATCCGGGTGACTCGTACCCGGTGACCAGACCCCGGCCGGCCGTCACGGCGCCGTGGACGGAGGGTTCCACGGCGTTGCGGGCGGCCGGTCGGTCGCAGTTCCCTTCCCAGGTAGTAGCAGGTAGCAGCAGTGTCTGAAGAGGTGTCAGCATGACCGTGGCAGCACCCGCCAAGGCCGCGCCACCGGATCCGGTGGGCCGGGCCGAGGCGCGACGCCCAGGGCCGTTCCGCCGGATCCGGCAGTCGTACGACCAGTTCTGGTACGCCTGGGCGATGTGCGCCCCGGTCGTCGTGGTGCTCGGCGTGCTCGTCGGCTATCCGCTGGTGCTGGGCGTGATGTACACCTTCACGGACGCGACCAGCCTCAACGTCGGGCACACCATCGGGGTCAACCACATCCCGGACACCTTCAGCTGGGTGGGGCTGAAGACGTACATCGACATCCTGTCGGGGCCGGACAACCAGTTCTGGCCGCACTTCGGGTGGACCATCGTCTGGACCGTCAGCTGTGTCGTCCTCACCATCTCGCTGGGCCTCGGGCTGGCCGTGCTGCTCAACCGCAAGGTGCGCGGCCGGACCGCGTACCGGATGCTGCTGATCCTGCCGTGGGCGGTGCCGACCTTCGTCACCATCTTCTCCTGGCGGCTGCTGCTGGCCGACGACGGGCTGGTCAACAGCCTCCTCGGTCTGGTCGGCATCGGTCATGTGCAGTGGCTCAGCGACCCGCTGTGGCAGCGGGTGGCCGCGATCGCGGTCAACGTCTGGGTGGGCGTGCCGTTCATGATGGTCTCGATGCTGGGCGGCCTGCAGGCCATTCCGGGCGAGCTCTACGAGGCCGCCGAGATGGACGGCGCGACCGCCTGGCAGCGGTTCCGCAACGTCACCCTGCCGGGCCTGCGACCGGTCAGCAGCACCCTGGTGCTGCTCGGCATCATCTGGACCTTCAACCAGTTCAACGTGATCTACCTGCTGTTCGGCACCACCAACAGCGACAGCGTGCAGATCCTGGTGACCTACTCGTTCCGCCTCTTCTTCGGCCAGGAGCCGATGGACTACGCACGCGCCGCGACGGTCGGCGTGCTCTGCCTCTCCGTCCTGGTCGTCTTCACCGAGTTCTACCGGCGCTGGATCCGCCGCATGCAGGGAGACGCAGCATGACCAAGCCCCGTCGTCGAGGCGAGCGCAGCCCGCTCGCCTCCCTCGGACTCCACTCGGTCCTCGCCGTGGCGGCGTTCGTAGCGGCCTTCCCGGTGGCCTGGGTCGTCTACGTCTCGCTCGGCCCCGGGCAGTACGACTACCAGCACCCGCAGCACATCCTCGGGCGTGCGTCGCTCTCCAACTACAGCTACGTGCTGGGCCACACCGACTTCTTCACCTGGTTCGCCAACTCCGCGATCGTGGCGGCGGGGACCATGGTGTTCGGTGTGCTGCTCGCCGCCAGCGCGGGTTACGCGGTCTCGCGGATGCGGTTCCTCGGGCGCGGCGTGCTGATGTACTCGTTCCTGCTGACCCAGATGTTCCCGGTGGCCGTGCTGCTGGTGCCGCTCTACAAGATCCTGGCCGACACCAAGCTGCTGGACACCTACCAGGGCCTGATCCTGGTCTACTGCACCACCACCGTCCCCTACGTCGCCTGGCTGATGAAGGGGTACTTCGACACCATCCCGGTGGAGATCGACGAAGCGGGCCGGATCGACGGGCTCAGCCCCTTCGGCACCTTCTGGCGGCTGATCCTGCCGCTGGCCAGGCCGGGCCTGGCGGTGGCGGCCTTCTACTCCTTCATCACCGCGTGGGGCGAGGTCGCCTTCGCCTCCTACTTCCTGCTGTCGTCGGACAAGTACACCCTCGCCGTCGGCATGCAGCAGTTCGTCAGCCAGTACAACTCGCAGTGGAACTACCTGGCGGCCACCGGCGTGCTGATCGCCATTCCGGCGGCGATCGTCTTCTACCTGGTGCAGAAGAACCTGGTCGCCGGGCTCACCGCGGGCGGCACCAAGGGCTGACCGAGTCCGCGCCTCCCGTTCCACACCACCTCTCGCAGTTCAGTCGAAGTTCTCTCGCTTCCAAGGGAATCCATGACCCAGCATCTCGTCGTCCCGGTCCGTCCCGCGCTCAGTGGTGAAGGCGAGCCCGACGCGCGGCGGAGAGCCGACTGGTGGCGTGAGGCGGTGATCTACCAGGTCTATCCGCGTAGCTTCGCCGACGCGAACGGCGACGGCATGGGCGACCTGGCGGGCGTCCGCGCGCGCCTGCCCTACCTGCGCGACCTGGGCGTGGACGCGGTCTGGCTCTCTCCGTTCTACGCCTCGCCGCAGGCCGACGCGGGCTACGACGTCTCCGACTACCGCCGGGTGGACCCCATGTTCGGCGAACTCGCCGACGCGGCAGGCCTGATCGAGGACGCGCACGCGCTCGGCCTGCGGGTCATCTTCGACATCGTGCCCAACCACTGCTCGGACCAGCACGAGTGGTTCCAGCAGGCGCTGCGCGAGGGCCCCGGCTCGGCGCTGCGCCGCCGCTTCCACTTCCGGCCCGGAAAGGGCGAGAACGGCGAACTGCCGCCCAACGACTGGGAGTCCATCTTCGGCGGCCCGGCCTGGACCCGGGTCACCGAGCCGGACGGCACCCCGGGAGAGTGGTACCTGCACCTCTTCGCGCCCGAGCAGCCGGACTTCGACTGGGACCACCCGGCCGTCGCCGACGAGTTCCGCTCCATCCTGCGGTTCTGGCTGGACCTCGGCGTCGACGGCTTCCGGATCGATGTCGCCCACGGCCTGGTCAAGGCCCCCGGCCTGCCCGACCTCGGCGTGCACGACCAGCTCAAGCTGCTCGGCCACGACGCGATGCCCTTCTTCGACCAGGACGGCGTCCACGAGATCTACCGCTCCTGGCGGCCGATCCTCGCCGAGTACTCGGGCGGTGAGTACGGCGACGACCGGATCTTCGTCGCCGAGGCGTGGACCCCGACCGTGGCCCGCACCGCCGAGTACGTCCGCGAGGACGAGCTGCACCAGGCCTTCAACTTCCAGTACCTGGCCACCCCGTGGGAGGCCGAGGCGCTGCGCGAGGTGGTCGACCTGACCCTGGACGCGATGCGTCCGGTCGGCGCGCCCGCCACCTGGGTGCTCTCCAACCACGACGTCACCCGCCACGCCACCCGGTTCGCCAACGAGCCGTCCACCAGCACCCAGATCCGCACGCCCGGCGACCGTGAGCTCGGGCTGCGCCGCGCGCGGGCCGCGACGTTGCTGATGCTGGCCCTGCCGGGGTCCGCGTACCTGTACCAGGGTGAGGAGTTGGGCCTGCCCGACGTCACCGACCTGCCGGACGAGGTGCGTCAGGACCCGTCCTTCCACCGCCAGAACGGCCAGGACGGCTACCGCGACGGCTGCCGGGTGCCGCTGCCGTGGTCCGGCTCGGCGGCGCCGTTCGGCTTCGGGCCGGCCGAGGGCGGGCCCAGCTGGCTGCCGCAGCCGCCCGGGTGGGCGGAGTTGAGCGTCGAGATGCAGACCGGCGACCCGACCTCCACGTTGGAGCTCTACCGTTCCGCGCTCGCGATCCGTGCCGAACACCCGGCGCTGGGCGCGGGCGACGGCGTGGACTGGCTGGACGCGCCCGAGGGCGTGCTGGCCTTCCGTCGCGGCGCATTCACCTGCGTCGCGAACACCGGCTCCGCGCCGGTGCGGCTGCCCGTGCCTGGGCGGCCCTTGCTCACCTCGGGCGCGGAGCCGGTGCTCGACGGCGGGACTGCCGGCAGCGGGACCGCCGGCAGTGGGACTGTCGAGGTGGCTGCCGACACCACCGTCTGGTGGACGGACCGATGAGCCTCCCGTCACAGGGCGGACCGGCATCACCGCCCGCCCGGCTGGCGGACATCGCCGCCCAGGCGGGCGTCAGCGAGGCGACCGTCTCCCGGGTGCTCAACGGCAAGCCGGGCGTCTCGGCGACCACCCGGCAGACGGTGCTGGCGGCGCTGGACGTGCTCGGCTACGACCGCCCGGTCAAGCTGCGGCAGCGCAGCGCCGGGCTGATCGGGCTGATCACACCGGAGTTGAACAACCCGATCTTCCCGGCGCTGGCCCAGGTCGTCGAGCAGGTGCTGACCCGTCACGGTTACACGCCGCTGCTCTGCACCCAGACCCCGGGCGGCTCGACCGAGGACGAACTGGTCGACATGCTGGTCGACCGCGGTGTCACCGGCATCGTCTTCGTCTCCGGCCTGCACGCGGACACCACCGCCGACCACGAGCGCTACGCCCGACTCGCCGGGCGCGGCGTGCCGTTCGTGCTGATCGACGGGTTCAGCGAGCGGATCGACGCGTCCTTCGTCTCGCCCGACGACCGCGCGGCGATGTGGATGGCGGTCCGGCACCTGGCCGAACTCGGCCACCAGCGCGTCGGCCTGGCCGTGGGCCCGGCCCGGTTCGTGCCGGTGGCACGGAAGCTCACGGGCTTCACGGCGGCGGTGCGCGAGCTGCTCGGGTACGCCGACGCCGAGGTCGAGGAGTTGGTCCAGCACACCCTCTTCACCGTCGAGGGCGGTCACGCCGCCGGCGGGACACTGCTGGACAAGGGTTGTACGGCGATCGTCTGCGGCAGCGACCTGATGGCCTTCGGCGCGATCCGCGCCGCCCGCCAACGCGGACTCGACGTGCCGGGCGAGGTGTCCGTGGTCGGCTTCGACGACTCTCCGCTGATCGCCTTCGCGGACCCGCCGCTCACCACGATCCGCAAGCCCGTCGAGGCGATGGGCGCGGCGGCGGTCGACGCCCTGCTGGAGGAGATCAACGCGGTCCCGGTCCACCGCGCCGAGTTCGTCTTCCAGCCCGAGTTGGTGGTCCGGGGTTCGACGGGAGCATGCGGTTCGCCGGGCGCGCGGCAGCGCGGACGAGGCTGAGGGATGGCGTACCGCGCGCTCTTCGCTCCGCGCGGGGCGAAGGGGTTCACGGCGGCGGTGCTGGTGGCACGGTTCCCGGTGGGGATGTTCTCGCTGGCGGCGACGCTGCTGGTCACCTCGCTGCACGGCTCCTACAGCCTGGCCGGGCTCGGCGGCGCGACGGTCCTGGTGGCCATCGCCGTCGTCGGGCCCTGGCAGGCACGGCTGGTGGACCGTCACGGGCAGGCCAGGGTTAGTGTCCCGGCGGTGCTGCTCGCCACGCTCGGCGGCCTCGGACTGGTCCTCACCCTGCGCGCCCACGCGCCCACCTGGCTCTACCTCGCCTGCGCCGCGCTCAGCGGCGTCGGCCCCAACACCGGTTCGCTGGCGCGCGCCCGCTGGTCCTTCCTGCACCGGGGCAACCAGGCGGTGCTGCACACCGCCTACGCCTACGAGGGTGTGGTGGACGAGCTCTGCTACGTCCTCGGCCCCATCGCGGCCATGACGCTGGCGACCTCCTTCTCGCCGCTCACCGCGTATCTGACGGCTTCTCTGCTGGGCCTGGCGGGCATCCTCGCCCTGGCCACCCAGCGCCGCACCGAACCGCCGCCCGGACGCACCCACGAGGCAGCCCGGACCCGACCCGGCGGCGCGCTGCGCGCTCCGGGGATGCCCGCGCTGGTGCCGATGCTCATGGCGGCGGGCTGCGTCTTCGGCACCATGGAGATCACCACCGTCGGCTTCGCCCAGTCCCACGGACACAAGGCCGAGGCCAGCCTGGTGCTCGCCGCTTACGCGCTCGGCTCCTGCCTGTCCGGCATCGCCTTCGGCCTGTGGCGGCCCCGTGGCCCGGCGGTGGTCCGGCTGCGCTGGGCGCTGGTCGCCATGACGGTGACGCTGGCTCCGCTGCCGCTGGACCGCAGCCTCTGGCAGGTGGCGCTGAACCTGCTCGTCGCGGGGTTCGCCACCGCGCCGACCATGTCGACCAGCATGGGCCTGGTCGCCGAACTCGTCCCTGAGAACCGGCTGACGGAGGGCTTCACGCTGACCACCACCGGTCTGCTGATCGGCGTCTCGGCGGGTACGGCGGCGGGCGGTTGGACGGTCGACCACCTCGCTCCGGGAGCCGGGTACCACGTCCCCGCGGCGGCCGCGCTGGTGGCGCTGCTTCTGTCGCTTCGACTGAGGCGGTTCGCCTGAAGCTGCACGCCTGAAGCTGTACGCCTGAAGCTGTACGCCTGAAGAACTGTCCGAATCGTCCGGCCGTCGGGCAAACAGCAGGCGAAAGTGTGTACGTGCAATAGGCTTTGGTGCTGTGAACACAGCGCGGTTGGCCGACATCGCGGCACAGGCGGGGGTCAGCGAGGCCACCGTCTCCCGAGTGCTGAACGGAAAGCCGGGCGTCGCCGCGGCGACCAGGCAGACGGTGCTGGCCGCCCTCGACGTGCTCGGCTACGAGCGTCCGACCCGGCTGCGACAGCGCAGTGCGGGCCTGATCGGCCTGATCACGCCCGAGCTCAGCAACCCGATCTTCCCGGCGTTGGCCCAGGTGATCGAGCAGGTGCTGACCCGCTACGGCTACACGCCGGTGCTCTGCACGCAGACGCCCGGCGGTTCCACCGAGGACGAGTTGGTGGAGATGCTCGTCGAACGCGGCGTCACCGGCATCGTCTTCGTCTCCGGCCTGCACGCCGACACGACGGCCGACACCACGCGCTACGACAAGCTCCAGGGCCAGGGCGTGCCGTTCGTGATGATCAACGGCTACAGCGAGCGGATCAGCGCGCCGTTCATCTCTCCTGACGACCGGGCAGCGATGTGGATGGCCGTCCGCCACCTGGCCGGGCTGGGCCACGAACGCATCGGGCTCGCCGTGGGTCCCTCCCGCTTCGTCCCGGTGCTGCGCAAGGAGGAGGGCTTCACCGCCGCGCTGGGCGAGGTCCTGGGCCTCTCCGAGGAGGAGGGCCGGGGGCTGATCCAGCACTCCCTCTTCACCGTCGAGGGCGGCCACGCGGCGGCCAACGTCCTGCTGGACAAGGGCTGTACGGCGATCGTCTGCGGCAGCGACCTGATGGCCTTCGGTGCGATCCGCGCAGCGCGGGCGAGGGGGCTCACCGTCCCGGGCGACATCTCCGTCGTCGGCTTCGACGACTCCCCGCTGATCGCTTTCGCGGACCCGCCACTCACCACCATCCGCCAGCCGGTCGAGTCGATGGGCGCGGCGGCGGTCAACGTCCTGCTGGAGGAGATCGGCGGAAACCCCGCGCAGCGGGGGGAGTTTGTCTTCCAGCCGGAGTTGGTCGTGCGCGGCTCGACGGGCTCTGTCGCGTAAACCGTCGGGCGAGCGGGCAAGTTGCACTCTTTAGGGGCGCGAGAAACCACCCTGTGCGGATGGCCCCGTTCATTGGGGACCATCTGCCGTGGGTGGCTTGTCGCGCGCGCAGTCAATCAAGCAGAGCCCCGCGCCCCTGATGGTTGCTCCTAGAGCTCAGCCTCGATGCCCAGGGCACCGAGGTACAGCCCCAGCGCCAGTCGCGCCACCGCAGGGTACGTGCCGATCGGCTCGGCCAGCGGGCAGTCGATCGCGTCCGCAAGGGACTTGAGCAGGTCGGCGTTGACCTCCGGGCCCAGCAGGTACGGCGCCAGCGCCGGCTGCACACAGCCGGTCTCACGCAGGTGGGTCATCGCCGCCACGACCGACTCCGCGGAGTCGAGGGACGCGGCCACCACCGGGACGGCCAGGCGCGCAGCCAGCAGAACCGCGGTGACCTCGGCCAGCTCCAGCGCCTCCGCGCCGCCCGTGCCGGCCAGCACGATGCCGTCGGCGGAGGTGTTGATGGCGAAGAGACGCGCGCGGTCCGCGCGGGCCAGACCGGCCTCACTGAGGCGCACGTGGACGGCCTCGGCGAGCAGCGGGTGCGGGCCGAGCGAGTCCGTCCGCTGGACGGACTCGAACCCGGCCAGCACAGCGTCCAGCTCGGCGCTGGGGCCGGGGGAGAGCGGAACCACGATCGGCGGCGTGCCCGCCTCCACCGCCGCGCTGAGCACGTCCTGGACGGACGGGCAGTCGCCCAGGCCGTCGACGTTCTTGGCGGCCGTCAGATAGGCCGCGGTGACCTGCGCGTCCGGCTGGTCCAGGCGGATCAGCGTGGCGATCTCCTCCGCCAGCCGCCGGGAGTCCGGGTTGGCCGGCGCCGGGACGGCGAGCACGAGCGTGGAAGCGCTCGCGGGGATCTCGGGCCGCTCGGGACGGCGGTGGCGTCCGCGCGCGCGGGCGGTGGGCGTACGGACAGGCAGCGGCGTGCCTGGAGTCGCGGCAGTGCTCATGGGGGACGATGGTAGGTCATCCGTTCGCGCCCTGGGAGGCGGGTGCCCTATACCGGGGAGTAAGGCCCCGAACGAACCGAAGTCGCGTGAGCAGCGTCACACAGGTCGTACGGGCACGTGGTTACTGACTGTGTGTCACGGGGGAGTTCCATGCTGTTGATCAAGTCGGTCGATATGTGTGCACTGTGCGAGAGCTTGTTGCCCAGAGCGACGACGATGCGCCCGGATTTGCCCGGTTCGGGCGGTCAACTCCCCGCGCTGTAAAGAAAGCAGTCACCTCCTGTAAACGCATGTGCACACGCATAAGCACCTGCACGTGCACGTGCACTGGCGATATCATCACCGGCAGTGAGAACGCTGCATGGTGCACCGCTCGCACGTCCCGGGGAGATACCTATGCGTCGCATCTACAACGGCATCGCCGCCACGGAACTCGAGGGAGTGGTCTGGCAGAAGGCCCGGATGAGCAACTCGCAGGGCAACTGCGTCGAGCTGGCCCGCCTGGAGGGCGGTGACGTCGCGGTCCGCAACTCGCGGTTCCCGGACGGCCCGGCCCTCATCTACACCAAGGCGGAGATCGTCGCGCTGCTCCACGGTATGAAGGCCGGGGAGTTCGACCACCTGGTGGACTGAGCGCCCTGACCCCCGTCCTGCACGTTCCAGAGGTGTCCTATGGGGATGGCCCGGGAGTAGCTCCCGGGCCATGTCTTTTGTGTGAAGCGTCTTGCGGGGGAGGCCTCTTGTAGGTGAGGCGTGTTCGGCAACCCGCGGCCGGAGGCTCAGCCGCGCGACTGGAGTTCGAAGACGGCCCAGACGACCTTGCCGACGGTGACGGGGTGCCAGCCCCAGGACTGACTGAAGGACTCGACGAGATGCAGCCCCCGGCCGGACTCGGCGACCCAGTCGGCCTCACGCGGCACCGGACCGTTCTCGCACGGGTCGGTCACCGCGCAGACCACCTGCGGGTCGCTGCGCACCAGGCTGAGTCGTATCAGCGGCTGGTTCGTCGCCGTGCTGCAGCTGCCGCCGCCCACCGCATCCTCGGCCCGCAGGTCCATCCGGTCACCGATGGGGCTGGAGCCCGCGCCGCGTCTTCCCCAGACGCTGCGGGGCTCGGGCACGTGGGCCGGCAGGCCGTAGCGCAGCGCGTTGGTCACCAACTCGCTTGCCACCAGGGCGATGTCGTCGAACAGGTCGCCGAGCTCCCAGCGGTTCAGGGTGAGCCGGGTGAACTCCCTGGCTGTACGGACGGATTCGCGTCGAGGGGCGAGCGCGCAGCTCACCACGGTTTCGCGGTCCGCGAGCACCGCCGGGCTCAGGCCCATCAAGAGCTCCTCCCATGCGGGCGCGGCCCCGTCCGGTGGTGCCGGCCGGGGCGAATTCTCGGCGGATTGCCAGGGGGCGTGCAGGTGCACATGCCCATGGTCCTCTTCGCATACGTCAGATGCAAGAGTGGATTCACGTGCATTCGCGCCTAGGGCAGATGCACGTGCATCTGCCCATGCAGCGAGTAATGTAGTCGTAGCGCTGCGCAGTGATGGAGGGTCGCGACTCGGACATCTTGACCAGCGGATGGACAACCGGGCACGATGCGCGCCCGGGCAGTGCCTGACAGTGGCAGACTGTGGCGTGTTACCAGCGGGTGGAGGTTCGACGGAATGACCACGGTTCAGCCGGGGGGCGGTTCGATGGTGCGCCGCATCCTCCTCGGCTCCCAACTCCGCCGTCTTCGCGAGGCCAAGGGCATCTCGCGCGAGGACGCCGGCTACACGATCCGGGCCTCCGAGTCGAAGATCAGCCGCATGGAGTTGGGTCGCGTCAGCTTCAAGGAGCGCGACGTCGTGGACCTGCTGAGCCTGTACGGGGTCGAGGAGTCCGAGCGCGGTCAGCTGCTGACGCTGGTGCGTGAGGCCAACCAGAACGGCTGGTGGCACAGCTTCAGCGACGCCATGCCCAACTGGTTCCAGACCTATGTGGGGTTGGAGGAGGCCGCCGCGCTGATCCGCACCTACGAGGTGCAGTTCATCCCCGGCCTGCTGCAGACCGCCGACTACGCGCGCGCCATCATGGGCCTGAACCGGCCCTACATGGCGGAGGAGGAGATCGACCACCGGGTCGACCTCCGGATGCGCCGTCAGCGGATGGTCGTCGAGGGCTCCGGGCCGCGTCTCTGGGCCGTGATCGACGAGGCCGCGCTGCGTCGCCCCATCGGGGGACCGAAGGTGATGCGGGCTCAGGTCCAGGCGCTCATCGAGATGGCCGAGCTGTCGAACGTGGTGCTCCAGGTGATGCCGTTCCGCTTCGGCGGCCACGCGGCCGAGACAGGCGCGTTCTCGATCCTCCGCTTCCCCGAGCAGGACCTGCCCGACGTCGTCTACCTGGAGCAGCTGACCAGCGCGCTCTACCTGGACAAGCGCGACGACGTCGACGCCTACGTCCAGGTGATGGAGCGGCTCAGTGTCGACAGCCTGACGCCGGAGAAGACGGTGGACCTGCTCACCGGGCTGCTCAAGGAAGCCTGACAGGGCCCCCTGCACGCGGACCGAGGCGCGGGTCGAGGCCGTAGCGGGCGAAGAGGTCCGCGCGGATCACGACGCCCGGCAGCTCGGCGCCGGGGAGCACCAGGCCGATGCACGCGCCCATCAGCGCGCTGCGCAGCACCGCGTGCTCGGCGGCCGGGTCGGTCGAACCGCGCCGCCGCAGCACCTCTTGGAGCAGCGCGCCGAGTTGCTGCTGCTCGTCGTCCTGGACGAAGCGGCCGTCGATGGGCGCCAGGATCAGCGCCAGGTGCGTCCGCATCAGCGTGGGCTGGTCCAGGGCCAGGCCGGTGATCGCGTCGATCGTGGTGGCCAGCCAGACGTCCGGGTCCTCGCTGTGCTCGGGGTTGCCGGGCTCGTCCAGCGGACGCAGCGCGGCGGCCAGGGTCAGGTGCATGTGCCGGTGCATCGCGGTCTGCAGCAGGAACCGCTTGCCGGGGAAGTAGTACGAGACGAGCCCGCGGGCCACCCGCGCACGCTCGGCGATGTCGCCGAGGGTGACCCGGTTGAAGCCGTGCTCGTCGATCAGCTCCACGGTGGCCTGCATGATGCGCTCGCGCGAGCGCGCCCGCATGACCTCGTTGACCGCTTCCCGACGTGGTGACATGGCGCTCCCGCACTGCCTTGGGCCGTTAGGCCGTGGGCCAATCATTGGCTTGGCGCCAATATACGCGCGGAACCTGGGCGTCCCACCGGCCCGGCGAAACGGGCGCTGAGCTGCGCGAAGCAGGCTCCGCGAGGCAGGCTCGGCGAGGCAGGCTGTCAGCGCAGCACGGTCTCCGGCTCCGCGCCGCGCAGGGCGGCGGATTCGAGGTGGGCGTCCGGCAGCGCCGGGTGGCGACTGATGACGACCACCCCGATCACGATGCAGAGCAGCCCGGCGGCCTCGCCCGCCAGCGCGGCCGGCGTGAGCTGGAGCTGGTCGCCCAGGAAGCCGACCCCGCAGGCGATGCCCGCCAGCGGCTGCGCCGCGGTCAGTGCGGGCGCGGACATCTTCAGCGGCGCCGACTCGAACGCGTTCTGCACCAGGACCAGTCCGACCACGCCGATCGCCAGCACGGCATAGGGCTGCCAGCCGGTCACCAGCAGGCCGAGTCCGCCCTGATCGAGACGCAGCTCGGCGGTGCGGGTGAGCGCGTCCTGCAGGCCGTAGAGGAGCCCGGCGGCGAGTGCCAGCAAGGTCGCCTGGCGGATCCGGGGCAGCCGTCCGGCCACCGAGACCAGCAACAGCGCGAGCCCGGCGACGATGCCGAAGACCAGCCAATGGCGCAGCGCGCCGATCTCGGCGCCGCCGCCGGTGGGCTGGCCGCTGAGGATGAAGACGGTCACGCCGACCGCCAGCAGCACCACCCCACCCCAACCCGAGGCGCCCAACGTCTGTCTGGTGATCCGTCGGGCCAGGGCCATGGCGAAGAGCAGTTGGGTCGAGAGCAGCGGCTCGACCAGGGAGATCCGCCCGGCGGAGAGCGCCATCGCGCTGAGCACCTGACCGCAGACCATGAAGACGATGCCCAGCAGCCACTCGCGCGACCGCACCAGGCGCAGCAGTAGCCGGTAGGAGATCAGGTCGGCACGCGTGGCGGACTGCGCCGCGTGCTGCTGCAGGACGAAACCCAGTCCCAGCAGACAGGCTGCGCCCACGCCGAGAAGAAACACCGTCACGGGGATTCCCCCACAGTTAACGTGCCATCACGGGCCACTCCCGGGAAGCGTATCGCGGGGCTCCCGAACCGACCTCCGCACTCAGCGCATTCCCACCTTCTTCAGGAAGTACGTCAGCTTCTTGGGGAACTACGCCACTTCAGGAGGGTTAGGTCGGCGGTGGGGGCACGTCGGGCCTCAGACCAGCGCCGACAGGCCAGGGGCGAAGGTGAGGACGACCGGGGTCAGCGCCAGTGCCACGGCGGCCACCGTCAGTCCGAGCCGGGAGGGCCAGGGCAGGCGCGTGCCACCCGCCAGCAGGCGGTCGACCCGGTCGGGTATCTGGGCCAGCGGATGCGGGCAGGTGCTCTCGGGATTGAGCTCGACCAGCGCTATCGCCGTGGCCAGCCGCCCGTGGCGGCGCGCGGCGGAGTCGTCGGCCGCGAGCTCGACGAGGTGGCCCACCTGGTCCCGGAACTGGCCGAAGAGCCGTATCGCGGGGAAGCCGGAGGCGAGGGCCTCGGCGAAGCCCAGCAGCCAGTGGTGCCGGGCGCGGACATGACCGTGCTCGTGGGCGAGCAGCGCGTCCAGCTCGCGGGTGCTGAGCCGTCGCAGCGCCGCCGTGGTGACCACCACCCGGGGCACCGGACCGGGCAGCGACCAGGCCTTGAGCTCCTCGCTCTCCAGCACGACCAGCTTCTCCGAGCGGTTCCACGGCACGGGCGGGTCGGTGGGCGCGGACTGCTTCAGCTCGGGATGCAGGTCGGGTGCCTGAGCCTTCAACTGCTGCCGTTGACGCAGCCGGGTCGCCCGGGAGCCGGAGACCTCGACGGCCAGGGCCAGCGCGGTCCGCACGCCGCCCACGGCGAAGACGAAGGCCGCGCCGATCGCCCACGGGCGGGCCAGGGGGAAGCCGTACGCCTCCTCCACACCCGCCGGAGCCCCGGCGAAGACAAAGGATCTGATGGCGGGCCAGGCCGCCGCGCCGGTCAGCACCAGCGCGCACGCGCAGCAGAGCAGTACGCCGACCACCACGCACTGCCACGCCCACAGCCCGACCACCGGCTCCCGCTCCGTCCAGCGGGCGCGGGCCAGCCCGCGCGGGCCCAGCAGAGCGAGCAGCGCGCCGAGCGCGACAAGTCCGGGCAAGGCTCCCACCGCTGCGCGGCACCTCCGAGGGCAGGACGGGACGCACGCGTCACTGCGTACGCGCTCAACCTATGGCGGATCCGCCCGTCACGGAATCCGTTTGCCGAAAGCAGTGACGCAGGACACGGAGTCGGCGGTTCAGCTCCGTTCCGGACGGTTCAGAGCAGCGCCCGCACGTCAGAGCGCCACCAACAGGTCAGAGCAGCATCAGCATGGTGGCCATCGACAGACCCATGACCACCCGACAGGCGTCCGGCAGGGCGGGGGCGCTGAAGAGCGACCCGGCCCGGTGGCCGGTGGCGGGAGCGGTCAGCCGCAGGCCCGAGAGGAGCGAGAGGGCCAGGAACGCGACCAGCAGAGTCCCCGTCAGTGCGGGCAGCCCACGCGGCGGCATGTCAGCCATCCCGGTCATCCCAGCCATTCCGGCCATACCTGGCATCGCGTCCGAACTGACCGTGCTGCCGCTCATCGCGACGGCCATGTACACCATCGCCGCGTGGCCGAGGCAGTGGTACGCGTGGTGCAGTCGGTGACCGGTCGCGAGCAGCACCGCGCCCAGCGAGAGGAGCGCGGCCGACCCGTAGACGGCGACCCAGAGGCCCGTAGGGGCCGCCACCCCGGCCGCCATCGCGGCCATGCCGAGGCTCATCACCGCCTCGGTGCCGTCCGCCGCGCGGTCCGCCCGTGGCGCGGATCGGCGCAGGCACAGGCGGGCGGCGCAGTAGAGGCCGGTGCCTCCGCAGAGCAGCACCAGAAGCCAGCCGAGCACGCCCGCGTCCCGCATCCACGCCCCCTGACCCGCCACCCGTTCTTCGGACACTGTGACGCAGGGTGATCGATGCAGTACAGGGCGCGATGGGGGCGCACGGGGGCAGATCCAGTGGTGTGAACGCCGCGTTCACGGCGTCTCCACCTTACGGCCGACCCTGACAGCCGACGTACTCCAAATGGAGTATGCGGCGGTGCCGGGTACCCGACGCGACTACGGATCGCGGGGACGCCAATCATCCTGCGGGCGCTCTTCCTGCGGCTTTTCGATCAATAGCTTGGAACAGTCCGCTTTCATCACCGATCCGATCCGGGGACTGCCGACATCATGGGCCGACTCATCCGCCTGCCGCTGCAGCGCCGTTCCGACCTGACGCACGCCCGCCCGCCACGTGCGGTGATCATTTCGGCGAGCGTCGGAGCCGGACACGACGCGGTGGCGAAGGAGCTTGAGACCCGGCTCGCCGAGGCCGGCCTGAACGTCGACCGCCACGACTTCCTGGACCTGCTGCCCGGCGTCACCGGCAAGATCTTCGTCGGCACCTACCACACGATGCTCGAGCGGGCCCCGTGGACCTGGAAGCTGCTCTACGGCGGTATGGACAACCCGCGGATGATGAACGGCCAGGCGGCCCTGTTCACCTGGCTGGCCGGCCGGGCGATGAAGCGGGCGCTGCCGGACGACACCGCGGTCGTCGTCTCCACCTACCCGCTGGCCAGCCAGGTGCTGGGTCGGCTGCGCAAGCGCGGCCGGATCAGCCAGCGGGTGCACACCTACCTGACCGACTTCTCGGTGCACCGCCTCTGGGCGTCGCCGGACGTCGACTCCCACCTCGCCGTGCACACGGTCCCGGCCGAGCAGGCCGAGGGCACCGAGTGCCAGGACGTCCACGTGGTCACCCCGCTGGTGGACCGCCGCTTCACCCCGGTCACCAAGGCCTCCCGCGCCGCCGCCCGGCAGCGCTGGGGCCTGGCCCACGACGCGAAGATCGCGCTGCTGGTCGGCGGCTCCTGGGGTGCGGGCGAGCTGGAGCACACCGTCGCCGACGTCGAGGCCGCCGACCCGCGGCTGACCTGCGTTGTCGTCTGCGGGCGCAACGAGACGCTGCGCGCCCGGCTGGAGGAGGCCGGAGTCACCGCGCTGGGCTGGGTCGACGACATGCCGAGCCTGATGCACGCGGCCGACGTGCTGGTCCAGAACGCCGGTGGCATCACCGTGCTGGAGGCTGTCGCCTCCGGCATCCCCGTCGTCACCTACCGCTCCATCCCGGGCCACGGCCTGACCAACGCGGCGGCGCTCGACCAGTCGGGCGTGGCCCCCTGGGCGCGCACCCACGCCGAGCTGGCGCCGCTGCTGGACCGGGCGATACGGTCCGATTCCGCCGTCCCCGCGCCGTGGGGCGTCGACGCGGTCGAGCTGCTGCTGGAGTCGGCCGGGCTCACCCATCTCACCGCGGAGCTCCCCGGCGTGGTCGTCCCGCTCGCTTCGATGGAGAACGCACGATGAACCGTGCCGTCAAGACGGTCGCCGGCATCGCCGGCGGTCTGGCGCTGGCACACGCCGCGCCCGCGCTGACCTCGATCCAGCCCTTCGAGCCGCTCCGCACCAAGTTCTTCCCCGGTTACGGGGGGCTCGGCGACCCGGGCCACGTCGCCCTCAGCTTCGACGACGGCCCGGACCCCATCTCGACCCCGCGCTTCCTGCGACTGCTGGAGAAGCGCGACGTCAAGGCGACCTTCTTCCTGCTCGGCTTCATGCTGGAGCGCGACCCGGGCCTCGGCAAGGAGATCGTCGCGGCTGGCCACGAGATCGCCGTCCACGGCTACCTGCACCGTCCGATGGTCGTCCGCACGCCGCGTGCCACCAAGGACGACCTGACCCGTGCCCACGGCCTGGTCACCGAGGCGACCGGCGTCGCGCCGCGCTGGTACCGGCCGCCGTACGGCATCGCCACCACCTCCGCGCTGACGACCGCCCGCGGCCTGGGCATGACCCCGGTCCTGTGGACCTCGTGGGGCGCGGACTGGCGGGCCGGCGCGACCGGCACCTCCGTCTACCAGACGGTCACCCGGAACCTGCGCGGCGGCGGCACCGTCCTGCTCCACGACTCCGACTGCACCAGCGCCCCGGCCTCCTGGACCGCGACGCTCGCCGCGCTCCCGCGCCTGCTGGACCACTGCGCCGAGCAGGGTTGGCAGGTCGGCCCGGTCGGCGAGCACGGGATCTGACGGCCGGTCACCCCGCCATGAACTGAACGTCAGCGGGGCCGGTCCTCCTCAGGAGGACCGGCCCCGCTGACGTGTCTGTCTGCTGTTACAGCCGTTACTACAGCCGTCCCGACTCGCGGAGACGGGTCAGGAAGCGCCGCGTGCGTTCGTGCTGCGGATCGCCGAAGACCTCGGCGGAGGTGCCGCGTTCCAGCACGACGCCGTCGGCGAGGAAGCAGACCTGGTCGGCGACGTCGCGGGCGAAGGCCATCTCGTGGGTGGCCAGGACCATGGTCATGCCCTGGCCCTTGAGGTCGCGGACGACCTCCAGCACCTCGCCGACCAGCTCCGGGTCGAGGGCCGCGGTGATCTCGTCGAGCAGCAGCAGCCGTGGCTCGCCCGCGATCGCGCGGACCAGGGCGACGCGCTGCTGCTGGCCGCCGGAGAGACGGTCCGGGTACTCCTTGGCCTTGGCCGCCAGACCCAGCCGGTCCAGCAGTTCCAGCGCGCGGGCCTCCGCCGCCGCCTTGGGCACGCGGTGGACCCGGCGCGGGGCGAGGGTGATGTTGTCCAGGACGCTGAGGTGGGGGAAGAGGTTGTAGGCCTGGAAGACGACGCCGATCCTTCGGCGCACCGCGTCGGCGTCGGCGCGGGGATCGGTGATCTCCTGGGCGTCGAGCCAGATCGCGCCGTCGTCGACCACCTCCAGCAGGTTGGCGCAGCGCAGCAGCGTCGACTTGCCGGAGCCGGAGGCGCCGATGAGGACGGTCACCGAGTGCTCGGGCACGTCGAGTGACACGTCGTCAAGGATGACCTGCTCACCGAAGGTCTTGCGCACCGACTCGAAGCGCAGCACCGGGTTCGAGGTGCTCGGGGCCAGGATGCTCATACGACGCCTCCCTGGGCGCGCTGGTTGTCCATCCGGCGGGTGAGCCAGTCGGCGTAGCGGGTCATCGGGATGGTCAGCAGGACGAAGCCGAGCCCGGCCAGCACCAGCGGCGTGTAGTTGAAGCTGCTCGCGACCATGATGTGCGCCGCCGCGACCGCGTCGATCGCGCCGCCGAGGTAGACCAGGCCGGTGTCCTTCTGCAGCGAGGCCATGTCGTTGACCAGCGCCGGGACCACCCGGCGGACCGCCTGCGGCAGCACCACGAACCGCATCGTCTGCGCGTAGCCGAGGCCGAGCGACCGGGCGGCGGCACGCTGGCTCGGGTGGACGGACTCGATGCCGGCGCGGAACACCTCGGCCACGTAGGCGGAGTAGTTGATGACCAGCGCCGTGCCGCCGAGGACGATCGGGTCGTTGGTGACGCCCTGCAACTGCAGTGCGGGGACGCCGAAGACCACCAGCAGCACCAGGATGATCAGCGGGAAGCCGCGGAAGAAGTCCACATACGCCGTGGCCAGCAGTCGCACCGGCAGGAAGACCGGTCCGCGCAGCGTCCGCAGTGCGGCGATCAGCAGTCCGAGCACCAGGACGGTCGGGCCGCAGACCACCAGCAGCTCCAGGTTGAGCACGAAGCCGTGCAGCACCGGAGAGAGGGCCTGACGGGCGTAGTGGCCACTGAAGAAGGTCGTCCTGGTCACCGGCCACCCGGGGGAGCCGGTGATGACGACGGCGAGCACGGCCGCCACGACGACCGTGCTGCCGCCCGCGATCAGCGCGGATCGCCGCGCCCGCGAGCGGCGGTAGGCCTCACGGTCCAACCGCCGCCGGGAGGGGACGTACGCCGAGGGGGCGGACGCTGCGCCCGCGGCGTCCGTCCCCTCGTGCATCTCGGAATCCGAATCCGTCGTCACTTCAGAACCGGCGCGGTGTCGGAAGCGGGCAGCCACTGCTTGGCCAGGGTGGTCAGGGTGCCGTTGGCCTGGAGGGCGTCGACGGCCTGCGAGACGCAGGAGGTCAGCGCGCTGCCCTTGGGCAGGACCAGGCCGAACTGCTCCGGCTTGCCGTCGGAGGTGGCGGCGCCGGACGGGAACTGGCCGGTGACCGTGGCGTTCGTCAACTCCGCCGAGGTGATGTAGAAGGCGGTCGGCAGGTCGGTGACGAACGCGTCGATCTGGTGGTCCTTCAGCGCCGACGTCAGCAGGTCCGTGGTGTCGTAGACGGACGGCTGGGTGGTCGGGTCGATGACCTTCTGCACCACCGTCAGGCCGGTGGTCCCGACCTGTGCGCCGATCTTCGCGCCCTTGAGCCCGGCGACGGTGGTGGCGTTCGCGAACTTCGAGCCCTTGAGGGTGATCACGGCCTGGCGGACGTCGTAGTAGCCGGTGGAGAAGTCGACGGCCTGCTTGCGCTCGTCGGTGACGGAGACCTCGTTGATGTCGAAGTCGAACTTCTTCTGACCCGGCGTGACCACGTTGTTGAACGGCGCCACGGTCCAGCTGACCTTGCCCTTGTCGTAGCCGAGCTGCTGGGCGACCGCGTAGGCGACCGCCGACTCGAAGCCCTTGCCGTCCGACGGGTCGTTGTTGTCGAACCAGGGCGTGTAGGCCGGGTTGTCGGTGCCGATGGTCAGCTTGCCCGAGGTCATCGTGGCCAGCGCGCCCTTGGTGCAGGAGGCGGCCGCAGCGGAGGCGCCTGCCGAGGCACCCGAGCCGGAACCCGAGGAGCTGGACTGCGGCGCGCAGCCGGCCAACGCCAGGACGGCTGCGCCGACGACGGTGCTGAACAGACGAGTGGTCTTGAGCAGGGCGTTCACGGTGACTCCTGGGAGGAAGGCAAGTGGCCCGGAGCTTACCGATCAGTTGTCACAGCACGGTGAAGCCGGATCTTCGCATCCGTTCCGTCTCGAATGGTGGACGCGGTGACCAGCGCCACCCCTCCGGTTGCGGGCGCCCCTTGTACGACAGAACCTTCTGTATATACGGTGAGCTCACCACATTTTCTTTCGTTCAGGCAGGGTTGTGATGGAAAATCTCTCGTCAGCGCTCCCCATGGCAGGCAATTCCATTGCGGCCTCTGTGAATCTGGCTCAGCACCCGGCATGGCTGCGGCTCAAGGCCGCCGTCGAGGCGCTCCGCCCGCTGCAGTCGAAGGACGGCTCGATCGACCTCAACTCGCACGGCGCGTCCACCAAGGACGAGGCAGACACGCAGCTGTCGGTCATCACCGCGTCGATAGGCGAGCTGGCCCCGCACTTCCCGGACGACAAGGCGTACCTGGACGCCGTCGTGCTCGACTTGATGCGCTGGGCCGCGTCCGGCTACGCCCTGCCCGACTTCCTCGACTCGCTGCTGGCCTTCCAGCCTGCCGACCAGCGTGTGGACGGGCTGCCCCACCTCGTGGTCTTCCCGATGTACACGCAGAACGGCAACCCGAACCGGAACATCGAGGCGGTGCTGCTCAACGTGGTCTGGCCGGACTGGCTGTCCGAGCTGGAGCGCACCCGCTACGACAACCCGATGTTCGTGCCGATCACCTTCGTCGACTTCACCGCCGGGTACGACACCAACTCCGCGGTGCTCTTCCCGGAGACGGTCGCGGTGCGTGAGGTGCCGGAGCGCTTCACCTGGGGCGGCATCTTCTGCGACCGCGAGGCGGCCCGCTTCCGCGCGGTCTCGACCTCCGCCGTGAAGACCCTCGGCCTGGAGATCCCCGAGGAGGCCGCCGCGCTGCTCACCGACCAGGAGCTGGCGCAGCAGACCTTCGTCCTGTGGGACCTGGTCCACGACCGCACCCACAGCCACGGCGACCTGCCGTTCGACCCCTTCATGATCAAGCAGCGCTCCCCCTTCTGGATGTACGGGCTGGAGGAGCTCCGCTGCGACCTGACCGCCTTCAAGGCCGCCGTCCAGCTGGAGGCCGAGGGGTACGAGCAGGGCCGCAACGTGCAGTACGCGATCCTCTTCGACCGGATGTTCCGCTTCCCGGTCTCCGGCGGACGGGTCCGCAACTACGACGGCCTGGGCGGGCAGCTGCTCTTCGCGTACCTGCACAAGCACGACGCGCTGCGCTGGACCGACAACAAGCTGCACATCGACTGGCAGCGCGCCCCGCAGGTCACCAGCGACCTGTGCGGTGAGATCGAGAAGCTCTACCGCGACGGCATCGACCGCCCGAAGACCGCCCACTGGCTCGCTGCCTACGAGCTGGTCGCGCAGTACCTGACCCCGCACCCCGCCTCCACCTGGGCCAAGGGCGCCGACGCGCTGCCCTTCAAGGAGCACAGCGACGCCAAGTCGCTGAACAAGGCGCTGTGCGACGCGGTGCTCCCGGACGAGTTCCCGCTCAGCATGTTCTTCGAGGCGCTCAGCAAGAAGCTGTCCGGCGTCATCGCATCGACCTCCGGCATGACCGGCACGAGTGTTGTGGAGAATGCAGCGTGAGCAACGCAGAGAACGTCGACCTCAAGGGCCGCGTCGTCGCGGTGGCCGGCGCGACCGGGATGGCGGGGCGGGCGACCGTGCTGCGCCTGGCGCAGGCCGGGGCGACCGTCGCCTGTGGCGACATCGACGCCCGGAAGCTCGACGAGCTGATGGACTCCGTCCGCCGCGCCGTGCCCGGCGCGATCGTGGTCGGCCAGGTGGTCGACCTGCTCGACCCGCAGGCCGCCCACGACTGGGCCGAGCACGTCGAGGCCGAGTACGGTCGGGTCGACGGGCTGATCCACATGGTCGGCGGCTGGCGCGGTGCCAAGACCTTCGGCGACGTCGACCTCGCCGACTGGGACTTCATGCACGACATGCTGGTGCGCACCCTGCAGCACACCAGCCTCGGCTTCCACGAGGCGCTGAAGCGCAGCGACAACGGCCGGTTCGCCATCATCTCGGCCGCCGCCGCGCACAAGCCGACCGGCGGCAACGCCGTCTACGCGACCGCCAAGGCCGCGGCCGAGACCTGGACGCTGTCGCTGGCCGACTCGTTCAAGGACAGCTCCGCCGCAGCTGCGATCCTGGTGGTGAAGGCCCTCGTCTCCCCGGAGATGCGGGCCGACAAGCCGAACGCCAAGTTCGCCGGGTTCACCGAGACCGCCGACCTCGCCGAGCAGGTGCTCTCGCTCTGGGCCCGGCCCGCCGACGAAGTGAATGGAACGCACCTGTGGCTGACGCCCCAGTGACCGACAACAGCAACGCCGCCACCACCAGCACCGGCACCGACGCCGTCCGTCGGCACGACCCCGCCGTGCGCGGCTTCGCCAGCGACAACTACGCCGGTGTGCACCCGGAGGTGCTCGCCGCGATAGCGCTGGCCAACGAGGGCCACCAGATCGCCTACGGCGAGGACGACTACACCGCTCACCTGCAGGACGTCTTCAAGGCGCACTTCGGTGAGCGCGCCCAGGCGTTCCCGGTATTCAACGGGACCGGCGCCAACGTCGTCGCGCTGCAGGCGCTGCTGCCCCGCTGGGGCGCGGTGGTCGCCGCCGAGACCGCCCACTTCCACGTGGACGAGGGCGGCGCGCCGGAGAAGATGGCCGGCATCAAGATCCTCACCGTGCCGACGCCGGACGGCAAGCTCACCCCCGAGCTGATCGACCTTCAGGCATGGGGCTGGGGTGACGAGCACCGCGCGCAGCCGCTCGCAGTCTCGATCACCCAGAGCACCGAGCTGGGCACCCTCTACACCCCGGACGAGATCCGCGCGATCTGCGAACACGCCCACGAGCGTGGGATGCTGGTCCATCTCGACGGGTCCCGGCTGTCCAACGCGGCGGCCTCGCTGGGCCTGCCGTTCCGCGAGTTCACCACCGACGTCGGCGTGGACGTGCTCTCCTTCGGCGGCACCAAGAACGGGCTGCTCGGCGGCGAGGTCGTCGTGGTGCTCAACCCGGACGCGGTCAGGAACATCCAGTACCTGCGCAAGACCTCGATGCAGCTCGCGTCCAAGATGCGGTTCATCTCGGTGCAGTTCGAGGCGCTGCTGGCCGGCGACCTCTACCTGCGCAACGCCGGGCACGCCAACGCCATGGCCAAGCGGCTGGAGACGGCGGTCGCCGCGATCGACGGCGTGACCGTGGTCCGCCCCGTGCAGGCCAACGCGGTCTTCGCGATCCTCCCGCGCGAGGTGAGCGAGCGGCTGCAGAAGCGGTTCCGCTTCTACTTCTGGAACGAGCACACCGGAGAGGTGCGCTGGATGTGCGCCTTCGACACCACGGAGCAGGACATCGACTCCTTCGCCGCGGCGATCGCGGAGGAGCTGGGGCGCTGACCGGCAGCCGCTTCGGGGGCTCGCGGCTCCCGGATGCGGTGCGGTGCGGAACGAGCGACGGCGCACGGCCCGTACGGATCAAGCAGGTTGATCCGTACGGGCCGTGCGCCGACTCGTTTCACCACGGGCCCTGGCAGGCAGGCGCTGGCGGGCTCTGGCTAGCCCTTGATCCAGCTGAGGAACTGACTCCAGCGCCCTCCGCGTTCGGCCTTGCCGGGCTCGGGGGCCACCGGCTCGGTCGAGCGCGGACGCTGCGCAGTGGTGGTCCCTCGCGCGATCTCGACCGGCGTGAAACGAGCCGGAAGGGACGCCAGACCTCGGCTGAACGGCCCCGGACGCCACCTCAGGCTCTCCTCGGGGACGGCGAGCACGACGTCGGGGAGCTGGTTGAGCAGGTACTCGATCGCGGTGACCGCGATCTGACGGGCCGGCTCCTTGGACGGGCAGGCGTGGGGTCCGGCACTCCAGGACAGATGAGCCCGGCTGCCCGCCTGCCGCGCCGCGGCAAGGGCCGGGCCGGTGTTGGCGGCGGCGAGGCTGATCAGGACGAGATCGCCGGCCCGGAAGTGCTGTCCGGCGAACTCCATGTCGTTCGCCGGATAGTGCGCCGCGAAGTTGGCCATGGGCGGGTTCTCCCACAGCGTGTCGTCGATCGCCTCGTCGATCAGCCCGCCCTTGTTGGCGTACCCGTCGTCGGTGAGCACCCGGTGCAGGGTGTTCCCGATGAGGTTGCGCAGCGGCTCGGTACCGGCTCCCAGCAGCAGCGCGAGCTGGTACACCATCTCCTCGTCCGTCAGCTTCGCGTGGTGCTGCAGCAGCCACGAGGTGACGTCGTCGCCGGGCCGGCTGCGCTTGAGCGCCACGAGCTCGCCGCAGGCGCCGAACAGCACGCCCACCGCCTGCTCGGCGTTGACGCCTTCGAACATGCCGGAGACGCCGAACATCACCCGGTCGCCGATGTCGGCGGGGCAGCCGAACAGCTCGTTGAAGACCATCAGGGAGACCTGCTTGGCGTAGTCGCTCAGCAGGTCTGCGGAGCCGCGTGCTCCGAACTGGGCAATGAGGAAGCGCGAGACCTGCTCGGTGCTCCGGGCCAGGCGGTGCGTGTCGATGCGGGACATCGCGTCGGTGATCGCCTGACGCAACCTCAGGTGCTCGGCACCGTCGCTGCACATGGCGTTGGGCCGGTAGGCCAACGTCGGGACGACCGGGCTGTCCGCGGGCAGCTTGCCCTCGGCGAAGTCGCGCCAGCGGCGGGCGTCCTTGCGGAAGGACGTCGGGTCCTGCAAGAGGCGCAGGGCGGCCTGGTAGTCGGTGACCAGGGTGGCCTCGACGCCGGGGGCGAGCTCGACCGGGGCGGCCGCCCCGTAGTGACGCAGGTAGGCGTAGTAGGCCTGCGGGTCGGCCGCGAACTCCGGCCCGTAGAGCGGAACTCGGCCGCCTACGGCGTGCGCCGGACACCCGGGCGGGGGAACCGGGGCGGAAGAGCGAACGTCCATGTCTGCCTGTGGCTCCTAAGCCGGCGGGTCAGCAAAAGCTGACGAGACTAGTCAGAGGGCCGGCTGCTGCATCCCCGCACGAACGCGGGGTGGACCCACCTGCTCCGCAAATGCGGTGCGATCGTATCACCGGCTCACGGACCGTCCCTTCCCCTTCCAGGGCCGGTCGTTGGGGGTGTGGCCCGCCGCTGGACGGCGGGTGGGCGGCGGGTGGACAGCGGCGTCGCGGAGGGGTCGAAATCCGCTGGCGCCGGCACTGAAAAGTCGCTGCCGACCCACCAAGATCATCTCATGTTAGGCTCCGACGCCGTTGTCCCGCAGGGCAGTTCACATGTGCGCCACGTCGCACACATGATCCGTTTTGCGCTCATTCCGGTTGGGCATGCCTGCAGGGTTTGCTGAAGATGATCGCGCTGACCTCCCGTGGGATTGTGCTCATCCTCCAGAGCCGAGGGCTTCGTCCCGCGTGCGACGGTCGATCAATCACCGGGAGGGGAGGGGGCGGTGCGCTTGGGAGAACGGAAGGGTGAGTGGACAGCATCTTCTCGGGTGAGGGGCGTTCCATCGAGGAGTTCCTCGGCGAACGCTGGTCCGACATGTGTGACGGGCTTGACCTGCAGCCATCCATGACCGGGCCGGTGAGGGGCCAACTCCGTGAGCTTCTTCGGCCATGGGCCGACATACCCGTCGGGCGGACGTGCCCGTTCCCCTCGTACGTCGCCGGCGACGGTTTCCCCGCCGAGATGTCGGTGAAGTGGTCCCACGGGAGACCGGAACTTCGCATCCTCTTCGAGGCGTTGGGCGCCGCAAGGCCCATCACCGCGGCTTCCAACCTGACCGCCGCAGCGGAGCTGACGGACCAGTTGGCCGGCGAGCCGCTGGTGAGCCTCGACCGCTACGGCAAGGTGGCCGACGTGTTCGCGCCGCGCGCGGACCAGGAGACGGCGCCCGTACCCGTCTGGCACTCCCTGGCCTGGCTGCCGGAGCGCCCGCCGGTCTACAAGATCTATTTCGGGCTGTACGCCGTGACGCCGCAGGAACGTTACGCCATGGTCGGTGAGGCGATGGAACGCCTGGCGATGGGCACCGCGTGGGCCGACACCTGCGCACAGGTGGCCCGAGCGACCCAGGCGGACGGAGTCGAGCGCGAACTGGAGTTCTTCGCACTTGACCTGGAGAGCAGCGGGCGGGCCCGGGCCAAGGTCTACTACCGCAACCACACCAGCAGCGTCGCGGTCCTGGAGCAGATGGCCTCGATCGCTCGGGCCAATGACCCGGGCCGGGCCCGCTCGGCCTTCCGTACCCTGCTCGGCAGAGCTCCCGACGCCGCCGGAAGCGCCCCGCTGACCTGCCTGGCCTTCCGGGCGGACGCCCCACGCGCCGACGAGTCGACCACCTACTTCCGGGTGTCGAGTTTCACCGCGTCCGACGAGGAGGCCGCGGGCAGGATCGGCGCGCTGATGGCGCACGAGGGCCTCGACCCGCAGCGTCACCACGCCCTCCTCCAGGCCGTGGCGCCACGGCCGCTGAACCGGAGCCGGGGCCTCCAGGAGCTGGTCAGCTACCGCTCGCGCGGCCAGGACGGCGACGTGTCCGTCTACTTCAGGTTTCCGGTCTACGCCCCACTTCCCGCCCAGCCCAGTCCGCTGTCACAGCAGTCCCGGGGAATCCTCCAGGAGGTCGAGTCCGCATGACTACCATGATCGCGCCCCTTCAGGCAGTCGCCGACAGAAACGAAGAACATGTCCGCGCCTACCGCGCGAGCAGCCTGATCCTTCTGCTGGAGGACCCCACGACACCGGCGGCCACCAAGGACGCCGTACTGGCCCACCTGGCACCGTGGTCGAACGCGTTCCAACGGATGATCAGTGTCCGGGCCGAGTTTGAGACCGACCCCCAGCTCAGAGAGCTCGCCCTTGAGCACCAGCAGGAGGAGGTCGGCCACAACGGGATCCTGGCGGACAGTCACGACACCGGCCGGACCGCCGACTGGGACCCGGTCGTCGAGGCCGGAGCCGCCTGGTTCGTGGACCAACTGCGCACCCTGCCCGGACTGCAGCGTGTCGTCCTGGCCCACCTCGTGCTGGAGTGCGGCAGCCTTGCCTTCAGCAACGCCGGTTCGCTGGCCTTCCCCGGCAACACCTACTTCGCCCTGCACGACGAAGAGGACGAAGAGCACATCGAGATGGGCTACCGCCTGCTCGCCGAGCGCCAGGAGTGGCGGCTCGGCGACGTCACCGAACTCCTCGACCAGGCCTGGCAGATCATCATCATGGTCTCCGACCGGATCGCCGAGTTGGCACGCCGCGACACGGTCGGCGCAGCATGAGCGACCTCCCTCGGGAGCCCCTCGACTCCGGCTCCGCCACAGGAATCGCCGAGGACTGCGCGAGGGTGTTCCAGCAGACCCTCGCCGACCGCCTCGTCGCTGCCTACGCCCTGGGGAGCCTCGCGCACGGAGGGTTCGCACCCGCCGTCAGTGACATCGACCTCGGACTCGTCCTGGCGGACCGCCGCCCCGACGACGACGAGACCATCCGCCGGGTCACCCGTGACCTCCAGCAGAAGGACAGCTCCTACCAGCGCCTGTCGGTGTTCTGGAGCTCCTTGCCGGCCCTGCGCGCGGACGGGGACGACGGCAGATTCCCGGCCGTCGACCGGTTCGACCTCTCGAAGAGCGGCCTGCTGCTCCTGGGCGAGGACGTACGCCGGGACGTGGCACGCCCGGGCGCCGATGCGCTACTGACCGACGGCATCCGCTTCGCGCTGGAGGTGCTCGCGGCAGGCCCCGTCCTGGCCGAGTTCCACAACCCGGCGCGCCTGGCGGGTGACATCAAACGGTTCACCAAGGCGGTCCTGCTCCCCGTCAGGTTCCTCTACACCGTCGCCACGGCCGATCTCGGATCCACCGACGACGCCATCCGCCACCACCTCGCACAGCCCGCGCCGGTGGCTGCGGAACTCGTCCGTGCCGCGACGCGGGCACGGCACGGCGAGCCGGACTCGGGCGAGCGCCTGACCGAACTGCTTCGGGCAGAGCTCATTCCCCTCTACCTCTGCTACATCGACAGCTGCCTGCCCAGACTGGCCCCCGAGGACCGGGATCTGGCAGAGGGCCTCACCGACTGGCGGACACGACTCCTGGACTGACACCGCGCTCCACCCACCTGGACGGCCTGTGCCCCCTCAGCCGAGGGGGCACAGGCCGTCCGCGTACGTCGTCCTGGTTCGTCCAGGTTCATCCCGTGTGGTCCTGCTGACTCCTGCCGACCCGACGCAGGCCCCAGGCGGGCCCGAGTCGGGCCCCAGTCGGGCCCGAGGACAGGACTCCCCTGTGCAGCAAGGCTGCTGTACCGTAGCGAGCATGTCGAAGCACATCACCATCCGGGTGGACGAGGAGTTCCACGCCCGGTTGGCGGCGCGGGCGGCGGCGGAGGGCACCACCATCACCGCGCTGGTCACCGAGGCGGCCAAGCGCGAGCTCGACCCGGACCGGCAGCGATTCCTGGAGGCTGCCGCGGAGTTCAACACCTCGGAGAACTGGGCGTACTTCCAGGAGCGGTTCGGCGGGAAGAAGACTGCGTGAAGTCCGACGGCGTGAAGGCCGACGAGGCCTGGGCCTGGAACGTGTTGGCGCACCACCTCCCGTCCGACCCGACGGTGTGGGATCCCTCCGGGATCAGCGCGGCGATAGCCCGGCACGCCAGTGACGTCGTCCTGGTCGCCGACGAGCCCCCGCGCGACGTCCAGTGGCGCGCCGCGGCGCTGCTCCACACGCTCTCGGTGTGCCCGCCGCTCGACTCCCCGATGAACGAGTTCTACGCGGCCACGCTCACCCGTTCCTACCTGGCCATGGCCGGCGTGAAGCCGCTGCCGAACCCCTTCGCGATGGCGGATCTGGTCGAGCACGCCAAGGAAGGCCGCAACGACGTCTTCGCCACGGCGGAGGCGCTGCGTATGCTCACCGACTGACAGACGGACCACCAGTATCGGGTACCACGACGCGGGGGCGGCGGCTGTGTTCAAGTCAGGGGTGGGCTTCTACGCCCTGTTCGGGTTCGGCTGGTGGATGTGGGGGCTCGGCGGGGTCGCCGTGGCCGTCGCGCTGCCGGTCGGCATCGCGGTCGCGCTGGCGCTGATGCTGACGGCCCGTCGCCGACTGCCTGACGAGGCGGGGGAGTTCGCGTCTCCGCAGGTGCGGCGGACGTTCGGCTTGATCAACGGCGCCCAGTGGCTGCTGATCGGCGGAGCCGTGGCCGGGTGCGTCGTCGGCGGAGTGCCGGAGCTGCTGCCCGCGCTGGTCGCCGTGATCGTTGGTGCGCACTTCGTCCCGCTGGCCGCCGTCTTCGGCGATCCCCGCCTCCGTGTTCCGGGCGCGCTGCTCGTCGCCACGGGGATCGCGGGCGTGCTGCTCCGATCCCTTTCCCACCCCTCGGCCGGGACCATGGCCACCTCAGTGGGTGTGCCGTGCGCGGTGATCCTCTGGGGGACGGGCGTGTGGGTGGTGGCCACTGGCGCGACGGCACCGCGCCGGGCTGACTGAGCGCTGACTGGGCGTCAGCGCGGGTCGGGCCGGTCCAGGTTCCAGTGGCGGACGGTCTGGCAGACCCAGCCGTCGGTGTTGGAGCGTGGCAGCAGCGAGAGGCGGGTGACCGTGCGCTGGCCGCCCTCGTGGTCGCCGTAGAGGAGGTCGATGTTGAGGCGCTGCCGGTTCTTGACCGCCTCGGCGAGCGTCGCGAAGGTGGGGTCGTCCGTGTCGCGCAGGGCCGCGTGCCAGGTGCCGTGGTCGCCGGCGGCGACGTACATGTCCAGGCCCTGGCGACGGAAGGCGTCGGCCGGTGCGGGGGTGTCGGCGGTCGGCAGCGACCAGCCGTGGACGATGCCGAGGCCGGGGCCGAGATTGCGCAGCGCGGTGCCGAGGTAGATTGCCTCCGCGCCGAGATGGGCGTAGGCGCCGCTGCCGGAGAGATGGGTGGTATGGCCGTCGGACCAGATCAGCTTCTGCTCCGGGTCGGTCGGCCGGGCCCCCACCAGCACCGGGCGCAGCGAGACCTGGAGTGCGCGCTCGGCCGAGCGCGCCGCACGGTCTGCCGAGCGGATCGATGCGAAGCTTGCGACGGCCAGCACCAGCGTGCCGGCCGCGGTGAGCACGTTCGCACTCGTACCCCAGTCCAGCGACACGCCCGAACCCCCCTCCGGGCCTGGAGATCCAGCCATCTGACGGATGGTGCCCGCCGGTTGGCGGGTGATCTCATCGGATTGTGTGGCAGCTTAGCTGCCGGACAGCAGTCACACACGTTCGGGTGAGTTTCTCTCGGCGGTCTCCTGGGAAGTGCCGCGCGGCCACGCACAGGCGAGTGAATCGCCCGTGGGTCAGTGAGCGGGAGACGCCCCGGCGTGAGCGATGCTGTGAGGGTTGCTTATATCCGGATCGAACACCGCGAACCGTTCGAACCACTCGAAGCGTCCCAAGATTCGCACAGCCGTACAGATCGGAAGGTAGGGGAAATCGCTATGGGAGCCATCACGCGTCGGAACGTTCTCGCGGGGGGAGTCGCGGTCGCGACTGCCCTGGGAGTGTCCGCGTGCGGAGGTTCCGGCAGTGCGAATCGCGGTGGGGGAAGCGGCGACGGCCAGCCGGTCGGTGGCTCCAGTTCCTCTCCTACGGCGAGCGCGCGACCGGTGACCTTGATCGGTGACGGTTCGATGGCGGACACGGGTCCGCAGCCGTTCCAGCCGGTGCCGGAAAAGTTGCAGCCGGGCCAGCGTCCGCCGCAGTTCGTGGTCTTCAGTTGGGACGGTGCGGGTGAGGACAGCAAGAAGCTGTTCTCGCACTTCCGTGGAGTGGCGCAGGAGGTGAAGGCGACGATGTCGTTCTTCCTCTCCGGGATCTACGTGCTGCCGGAGGGCAAGAAGGACCTCTACCTGCCGCCGGGCCACCGGCCGGGCGCGTCGGACATCGGCTACCTGGCCGACGACCACGTGAAGATGACGCTGGACCAGGTGCGGGGGGCGTGGCTGGAGGGCCACGAGATCGGCACCCACTTCAACGGCCACTTCTGCAGTGCCACCACCGGTGTCGGCACCTGGACCCCGGCGCAGTGGCGCAGCGAGCTGGAGCAGGCCATCGGCTTCGTCGAGAAGTGGAAGACCAACACCGGGTACACGGACATGGAGCCGTTGCCGTTCGACTACCGCAAGGAGCTGATCGGCGGCCGGACGCCCTGTCTGCTGGGGCAGAACCAGCTGCTGCCGACGGTCGCGGACATGGGGTGGAAGTACGACGCGAGTTCGCCGGGTGGGCTGCAGATGTGGCCGGGCAAGACGGCGCAGGGGTTGTGGAACTTCCCGCTGCAGTCGATCCCGTTCCCCGGGCACAGCTTCCAGGTGCTGTCGATGGACTACAACATGCTGGCCAACCAGACCGGCGGCACGCCCAACGGTGATCCGTCCAAGCGTCCGTACTGGCAGCAGCAGTCGTACCTCTCCTACATGGCGGGCTTCAACCGGGCGTACACCACCAACCGGGCGCCGTTCTTCATCGGCAACCACTTCGAGAGCTGGAACGGCGGCATCTACATGAAGTCCGTCGAGCAGGCCCTGCGCGACATCGCGGGCAAGCCCGACGTCCGGCTCGTCTCCTTCCGGCAGCTCGTCGCCTGGCTGGAGGCGCAGGACCCGGCGGTTCTGGCCAAACTTCGTACGCTCAACGTCGGCCAGAAGCCTGCCGACTGGCGCGAGTACACCACCCCGCAGCCAGTCTGAGCTGCGCTGATCTGTTCCGGTCGGCGGTCGTCCGCCGATTGTCACCGGCCCCCCGCCGATCGGCGGGGGGCCGGACTGCACCTCGGGGTGACGTGTCGAACGCATCCTTACGGAATCCTGATAGTGGTCGCTCGACCGTCTTTCTCCCACCCGGAAACCCGGAGCCCGCCTTGATCTCCCGAGCCGCCGCACCCCGGGTGCAGCGTGTGAGCGCTCGCACCGCCGTCTGGTACCTGCGGATCGTCGCCTGCCTGAACCTCTTCGCCGCCGTCTCGCTGAGCTTCCGTGAGCAGGTCCGGCACCACAACCACGGTGACCTCTACACCCCGTACCTGCTGACTGCGGGCTTCAGCTCGGCCGCGTTCGCGGTGCTGATGGCGGTCATGATGAACCGTCACAAGCGCGCCGCCTGGATCGCCAACCTGGTCCTCTCCGGCCTGCTGCTGACCGGGGTCGTGCTGGCGCTGCTGGAGCATCCCGGCGTGGACCACCACTGGTTCAACTGGGGCACGCTGGCCGTCCTGGTCGTCTTCGTCGGCGCGCTGCTGCTCGGCCGCGCCGAGTTCCAGGCCAAGGGCGACGCGACCAACCCCAAGCTGGCCGTCTGGACGCTGATCGGCGGCGGCGTGGTCACCCTGCTCGTCGGCACCGGCCTGCTCAGCCTCACCACGGCCGGACGCGCGGCGTCGATCGGCGACCGCGCCGAGTACGTGGTGCTGCGCGCCATCACGCTGGGTGCGGACGGCTCGCAGTACTTCGAGGTCAGCATGCCGCGCGCGATCGACGTCACGATCAACGTGCTCTGCGTGGGCGTGCTGCTGCTGGTCACCTACGCGCTCTTCCGCGCCCCCAAGGGCAAGGAGTACCTCAGCCACGAGGACGAGACGCGGCTGCGCGAGCTGCTGGTCAAGCACGGCGCCCGCGACTCCCTCGGCTACTTCGCGCTGCGGCGCGACAAGTCGGTGATCTTCTCGCCGAGCGGCAAGGCCGCGGTGACCTACCGCGTCGTCGGCGGCGTCTCGCTGGCCTCCGGCGACCCGATCGGCGACGTCGAGGCCTGGCCGGGCGCGATCGAGAAGTGGCTGGAGCAGGCCCGCGAACACGCCTGGGTCCCGGCGGTCACCGGCGCGAGCGAGGAGGGCGGCGTCGTCTACGCCCGCCACGGCCTGGACGCGCTGGAGCTGGGCGACGAGGCGATCGTCGAGATCGCCGAGTTCAGCCTGGAGGGCCGCGCGATGCGCGGCGTCCGCCAGGCGCACAAGCGCGTCGCGCGGGCGGGTTACACGGTCGCCGTCCGCCGCCACGGGGACATCGGCGAGGCGGAGATGGAGACCATGCTCCACCACGCCGACCAGTGGCGCGACGGCGCGACGGAACGCGGCTGGTCCATGGCGCTGGGCCGGCTCGGCGACCCGGACGACGGCCGGTGCGTCATGCTGGAGTGCCGCGACGGCGAGGGCGAGCTCAAGGCGTTGCTCAGCTTCGTCCCGTGGGGCGAGCACGGCCTCTCCCTGGACCTGATGCGCCGTGACCGGGACTCCGACAACGGGCTGATGGAGTTCATGGTCATCGAACTGATCCAGCGCGCGCGGGAGGTGGGGGTCGAGCGGGTCTCGCTGAACTTCGCGGTCTTCCGCGCGGTCTTCGAGCGGGGAAGCAGGTTGGGTGCCGGACCTTTCCTGCGGGCGTGGCGCTCGGTGCTGGTCTTCTTCTCGCGCTGGTGGCAGATCGAGTCGCTCTACCGGGCGAACGCGAAGTACCGGCCGCAGTGGGAGCCGCGCTACGTGCTGTTCGAGCGCAGCCGCGACCTTCCGCGGATCGCGCTGGCGAACGCGTGCGTCGAGGGCTTCATCGCGCAGCCGCGGCTTCCCGCGTTGCTGCGCGGGCGTCGGCGGGGTGTTGCTACGGCGCAGGCCACGCACGAGCGTGAACTGGAGCACGTGGCTTAGCCTTTGCTTCGGCGGGAAGTTGCACTACCAGGGGCGCGGGGCTCTGCTCGATCAACTGCGCGCGCGAGTCACCACCGATGAGCGGATGGCCCTGCGCGTTCGGGGCTCTACCTTCGTGGGTGGCTTGTCGCGCCCACGCGGCGGAGCCGCACATCAGCAGAGCCCCGCGCCCCTCAGGTGTCAGCGGGGCTCAGCCGCTCGGTCGGGAACCGGGCCTGCACGGTGAAGCCGCCGTCCGGGCTGGGCTCCGCGAAGAGGACTCCGCCCAACTGCTGCGCGCGTTCCCGCAGGCCGATCAGGCCGTGGCCGCCGCTGGGCAGCAGCAACGGCTCGGCGCCTTCCCCGCGTGGGCCGTTGGTGACCGTCACATGCAACGCGCCGTGCGCGTGCTCCGCGTGGGCGACGTGGACGGTGACCGTGGAGCCGGGGGCGTGCTTCCGCACGTTCGTCAGCGCCTCCTGGACGGTGCGGTACGCCGCTCGTGCGACCGGCTCGGGGACCGTGCCGTCGGTGACCGCGCACTCCAGCGTCGCCGACAGGCCCGAGCCGGTGACCAGACGGGGGAGGTCGGCCAGCGTCGGCTGCGGGGTGAGCTGCTGTGCCTCGCGGCCCGCCCCGGCCGCCCGCAGGACGCCGACCATCTGGCGGAGCTCCTCCAGCGTCTTGACCGAGAGCTGACGGATCGTCCGGGCGGTGTCGCGGGTCGCGTCCGGGTCCTCCGCGCGGATCTGCAGCGCGCCGGCTTGGATGGAGATCAGGCTGACCTGGTGCGAGACCACGTCGTGCATCTCCCGGGCGAGCCGTGCCCGCTCCGTGGAGAGCACGCTCTGCGCCAGCAGGTCCCGCTCGCGCGCCTGACCACGCGTCAGCTCGTCGAGGCGGACGGCGAGTTCCCGGCGGGTGGTGACCAGCATGCCGAGGGCCAGTGGTGCGCCGCCGGTCAGCAGCGCGTACATCACGGCCAGCGCGGTCGTCCGGTCCCAACCGGGGAGGTTGTCGGACCAGGGCCACGGCAGGAACTGCGCCAGCGAGACCAGGAGCGCGCAGTAGCCCACCAGCCAGCGGTTGCGGTGCTTCACCGCGACCGAGTACTTCACCGCGACCGAGTAGACGGCGATCATCGGCGCCAGCCAGATGTAGCTGAGTTGGAGGCCCGGCAGCGTCGCCAGCAGCACCCACACCGGCCAGCGCCTGCGCAGCAGCAGCGCGGCGGCGGCCAGCAGCGAGGTCGTCATCTGGACCGTCGAACCCAGGTCGTTGGCGAGGAACGCCTCGACCGTCGCGAGCAGTGCCGGGGTGGGGACGGTCACCCACGGCGAGAGGTACCAGGGACGCCTGAGCGCGGACGGCGCGGCTGCCGTGCCGAGGGAGCTCACTTCTCGGTCCTGCCGGAGCCGGGAGTCTGGCCCGATGACTGCCCCGGAGTCTGGCCCGGAGACTGGTGGTCCCCGGCGAGCAGACCGGCCTGGTGGGCGAAGACCGCGGCCTGGACCCGGTTGGAGGTACCGAGCTTGGCCAGGATCGCGCTGATGTGGTCCTTGACCGTGCCGGTGCTCAGGAAGAGCCGGGCCGCGATGTCCGCGTTGGAGAGTCCCTCGCCCAGCAGCGCCAGCACGTCCAGCTCGCGGGTGGTCATGGTGGCGAGCCGGGCAGCGGTCTGCTTGTCGGGGCCGGAGTCGAGGTAGCCGGCGATCACCGTGTCGGTCACCGTCGGGGAGAGGATCCGCCCGCCCGCGGCGAGCACCCGGACCGCGTGGACCAGCTGCTCCGGGTCGGTGTCCTTGAGCAGGAAGCCGCCCGCGCCACCGCGCAGCGCGGTGCCGATGTACTCGTCGGTGTCGAAGGTGGTCAGCATCGCCACGGCCGGGGGCTCGGGCAGCTCCATCAGCCCGCGCAGCACGGTCAGGCCGTCGACGTCGGGCATCCGCACGTCCAGCAGCACCACCTGCGGGCGCGTCCGGGCCACGGTCGCCACCGCGTCGCCGCCGCCGCAGGTGGCCACGACCTCGATGTCCGGGGCCGAGCCGACGATCAGGCTCAGGCCGGAGCGGACGAGAGTCTCGTCGTCGACGATGACCACAGGGATCACAGGGCGGTCCTTCAATCTTCCGTGCGGGTTTTCGGTGGCGTTCGCTGCAGGTTCCGTGCGTGAGGTTCGCTAGGCGAGGTTCTCTGCGCGAGGCTCGCTACGCGTGTCCTGCATCGCGTGTCCTTCGTAAGAGCCTACGAGGCTTCGCACCCGTGTGGGGTCTTGCCGAAGGAGCGTCGAACGGGAGAGGCTGCGCACGGCCACAGTGGTTCCACGGACGGCACCGGACGAGGAGTGATCCATGGCACAGCGGCTGCGTCTGGGCGGCATCGCCTACGGCGGCGACTACAACCCGGAGCAGTGGCCCGAGGAGGTGTGGGCCGAGGACGTCGCGCTGATGCGCCAGGCCGGGGTGAACCTGGTCAGTCTCGGCATCTTCTCCTGGGCCCGGCTGGAGCCACGGCCCGGCGAGTTCGACTTCGGCTGGCTGGACCGGGTGATCGACGGCCTGCACGCGGGCGGGATCGCCGTGGACCTGGCCACGCCCACCGCCGCGCCGCCCGCCTGGTTCCAGCGTGCCCACCCGGACGACCGCCCGGTCACCGCCGACGGGCGGGTACTCGGCTACGGGGCCCGGCAGACCTACTGCCCGAGCTCGCCCGCGTACGCCGAGGCGTGCGCGCGGATCACCCGCGAGCTGGCCGCCCGCTACGCCGGTCACCCGGCGGTGGTGCTCTGGCACATCCACAACGAGTACGGCTGCCATGTCGCGCGCTGCTACTGCGAGCGCAGCGCCGCCGCGTTCCAGGAGTGGCTGACCGACCGCTACAAGACCGTGGACGCGCTCAACGAGGCGTGGGGCACGTCGTTCTGGGGACAGCGCTACGGCTCGTTCGAGGAGGTCGACGCGCCGCGCGCCGCGCCCAGCGCGGTCAACCCGACCCAGCAGCTGGACTTCCGCCGGTTCTCCTCCGACGCGCTGCTGGCGCGCTACCGGGCCGAGCGGGACATCGTCCGGGCCGCCGATCCGGACGTGCCGATCACCACCAACTTCATGGCCGGGCTCACCGACAACCTGGACCTGTGGGCCTGGGCGCGTGAGGTCGACGTCGTCGCGACCGACCACTACACGTCCGCCGAGCGCGCGGACAACCAGATCGGGCTGGCGCTCTCCGCCGACCTGACCCGCTCGCTGGCGGGCGGCGCGCCGTGGCTGCTGATGGAGCACTCCACCTCGGCGGTCAACTGGCAGCAGCGCAACATCGCCAAGCGGCCGGGCGAGATGGCCCGCAACAGCCTGGCGCACGTGGCGCGGGGCGCGGACGGGGTGATGTTCTTCCAGTGGCGCGCCTCCCGCGCGGGGGCCGAGAAGTACCACTCGGCCATGGTCCCGCACGCGGGTACCGACACCCGGATCTGGCGCGAGGTCGTCGACCTCGGCACCCGGTTGCAGCAGCTCGCGCCGGTGTGCGGCAGCCGGGTGCGGGCGGAGGCGGCGATCGTCTGGGACTGGGAGTCGCTCTGGGCGCTGGACCTGGAGTACCGGCCCAGCGTCGAGCTCAGCTTCCGCGAACGGATCGACGCCTACTACGAGCGGCTCTGGCGCGCCGGGGTGACCGTCGACTTCGTCCACCCGACGGCCGACCTGAGCGGCTACCGGCTGGTCGTCGCGCCGTCGATGTACGTCACGCCGACCGCCTGGGCCGAGCAGCTGCGCTCCTGGGTCCGCTCCGGCGGCACGCTGCTGACCAGCTACTTCACCGGGATCGTCGACGAGAACGACGCGGTCCACCTGGGCGGCTACCCGGGCGCGCTGCGCGACGTGCTGGGGGTGCGGAGCGAGGAGTTCCTGCCGCTGCGCAAGGACGAGCGGACCAAGCTGGTCGCGCCGCCCCGGCTGGACGGCGCCGCCGCAGCGCCCGGGACGGCCGGTCGCTGGGCCGAGGACCTGACGCTGACCGGCGCCTCTGCCGTGCTGCAGCACGCCGACGGCCCGGCCGCTGGTCGTCCCGCTGTCACCCGGCACGCCTACGGCGAGGGCACGGCCTGGTACGTGGCGACCGCGCCCGACCCCGGCACCCTCGACGCGGTGCTGCGCGCCGCGCTGGCCGACGCGGGCGTCCGGACGCCGAGCGGGCTGCCGGACGGCGTCGAGCGGGTCCGGCGCGTGGCGGAGGACGGGCGCGGCTGGGAGTTCGTGATCAACCACGCCGACACGGAGGTCGCCGTCCCGGCTCCGGGCGGGGGACACGTCACCGTGCCGGGCGGCGCGGTGGAGGTACTGGACATCGCATCGAACATCGCAGGAGGAGCTGTATGACGGTCGAGCGCAGCACGGTCTTCGGCACGACGGCGGAGACGTACGACGCGGCCAGGCCCAACTATCCGGACACGCTGATCGACACGGTGCTGGAGTTCGCGGGCTCCGTTTCCGCAGACCGCCGTGCGGTGGAGATCGGCGCGGGGACGGGCAAGGCGACCGTCGCCTTCGCCGGACGGGGCGTGCCGGTGCTCGCCGTCGAGCCCGACCCGCGAATGGCGGAGGTGCTGCGGCGCAACACGGCCGCCCTCCCCGGTGTGGACGGCCCCGGCGTCGAGGTGCGGATCGGCCGCTTCGAGGACGCCGCGCCGCAGGACCACGGTGCGGGCCTGGTCTACGCGGCCCAGTCCTGGCACTGGCTCGACCGGGAGACCCGCCGGGATCACGTCCACCGCGCACTGGCCCCGGGCGGCGCGGTCGCGCTGTTCTGGAACCTGACCGGCATCGTCGACCGCGACCTCGCCGAGCGGATGACCGCCCTCGACGACCGCTGGGACATGGGCATGCGCCATGTCGCGGGCTGGGCCGCCGAGTTCGCGGGCGAGATCGAGGCGACGGCCGACAACGACTGGGCGGGGTTCGAGTTCCGCGAGGACGCGCGCTTCACCGACCAGCGCTCGGTCCGCTTCCGCAACGGTGTCTCCTGGCACACCAGCGACCAGTGGGTGGAGCGGCTGTCCACCCACTCCGGCACGCAGATCCTGGCCCCGGCCGACCGGGCGGAACTGCTCGACGCGGTGCGTGCGTTGCTGGACGCCAACGGCGGCGGCCTGGAGGCGGCCTCGTTCACCGACCTGTTCCTGGCACGGGCGGTCTAGTTCCTGGCACGCGTGGTCTAGTCGTCCCTCGGACGAGTCGGCCTCGCCTCACGTTCCTTGCACCGAGCCCGCTCTATGGTGGACTGGTTTGCAGACGGACGGGGCGGGACAGAGCGCGTGGGTACGACTGAGATCGCAGCCGTCGCGGCGCAGCGCACGCGCCCGGCGGTCACGTCGCCCGACCCTGCCCGCACGCGTGCGCGGGTCCCCGCGTGGCTGTGGACGTGGGGGACGGCGGCGCTCTTCGCCGTCCTCTACACGCTGCTCGCCGTCCGTCGGCACCAGCAACAGCAGACGGCCGGGTACGACCTCGGCATCTTCGAGCAGACGGTCCGCGCCTACGCGCACTTCCAGGCGCCCATGGTGCCGCTCAAGGGCACCGGGTTCGACGAGCTCGGGGACCACTTCAGCCCGGTGGTCGCGGTGTTGGCGCCGTTGTACCGGGTGTTCCCCAGCCCGGTGACGCTGCTGGTGGCGCAGAGCGTGCTGCTGGCGCTGGCGATCGTGCCGCTGGCCGGATGGGCGCTGCGGGTACGCGGACCCGTCGCTGCCGCCGTGGTCGGCGGCGGGGTGGGCGTGTCCTGGGGGATCGTCCAGGCCGCCGACTTCGACTTCCACGAGATCGCCTTCGCCGTGCCGCTGATCGCGTACGCCGTGCGGGCGCTGGGCGAACGGCGGTGGGGGGCTGCCGCGTTGTGGGCACTGCCGCTCCTGCTGGTCAAGGAGGACCAGGGGCTGACCGTCGCCGCCATCGGCGTCTTCGTCGCGCTGCGCGGCCCGCGTCGGCTGGGGCTCTGGCTCACCGCCGCCGGGGCGCTCGGCACCTGCGCGGAGGTGCTGCTGGTGCTCCCGGCCTTCAACGCCCATGGCGGCTTCGACTACTGGCAGCAGATCGTCGGCGGCGGCACGGCCACCACCGGCGGCATCACCCAGGCGGGCGGCGGCGGTTCGCTGTTCGGCCTGCTACTCCACCTGCCCTGGCCCGGCGTCAAGTGGGCGACCGTGCTGTTGCTGCTCGCCCCGACCGGGTTCCTGGCGCTGCGCTCGCCGCTGGCACTGCTCTGCGCGCCGACGCTGCTGTGGCGCTTCGCCTCCGGCAATGCGCACTACTGGGGCTTCCACTACCACTACAGCGCCGTGCTGATGCCGACCGTCTTCGGGGCGCTCGTCGACGCGCTGGACCGGGGCCGGTTGTCGCCGCGCGTGGTGCGCGGCGGGCTGGCCTTCAGCGCCGCCTTCAGCATGGCGACGCTGCCGTGCTTTCCGCTCTGGGACCTGACCCACCGCGGCGAGTGGACCACCACCGCCCATGTCCGCGCCGCCGACCGCCTGTTGCACCGCATCCCGCCCGGCACGACCGTCGGCGCGGGCAACCGCCTGGCGGCGCAGCTCGTCTCCCGCGACACGGTCACCCTGGCCTGCCTCGACGCCGCCCAGGGCGTCACGCCGGAGTGGGTCGTCGTCGACGCCAAGGACTCCAAGGCGGTGGCCCCCTGCTCCGCGGCGGCGGCGATCGCCGCCCTGCATGGCTACGAGGCACGCGGGTACCGGGTGGTGGGGAGCAACGACGGGGTGACCCTGCTGCGGCGCTGACGAAGGCGGGGGCATGACCGGGGGCGTGAAGGGGAGGGGCATGAAGGTGGCCGACAGTGCGCAGGACCCGGAGCGCTTGGCTGAGGCGGGCCTCGCCTGGCTGCTGAGCAGCGCCCGGCACGGCGGGGACGGCACGCTTCACTGGACCACCCGGCCGAGCGACAGGGAGCCCAACCCGGTCCTCTACAGCGGGACTTCCGGGATCGTCGTCGCGCTGCTCGAGGCTTACCGGCACTTCGGCGACAGCTCTTACGGCGACGCCGCGCTGAGGGCCGCGCGCAGCATCGCGGCGGCGACGTCGGACTGGGAGCTGCACGGTCTGCACTTCGGCCTGAGCGGCATGGCCTTCGCCCTGCACGCGGTGGGCGAGCGACTGGACGATCCCGCGTCCACGGCCGCCGCGCGGCACGCGCTGGACCGGGTCCGTGCCGGCTTCGACGGCACCCGCTGGGGCCGGTATCTCGAACTGCTCAGCGGCAACGCCGGGATCGCCCTGAGTGCGCTGGCCCTCGGCGACCAGGAACTGGCACTCCTCGCCGTCGAGCCGTATACACGGACTGCCGAGCCGACCACGTACGGCCTCCAGTGGGAGCAGCGCCGGGAGGCCGGGTCACGGCTGCACCACGTCTCGCACGGCACGTTGGGCATCGTCGCCGCGCTGGCCTTGGTCGGTCGGGCGGCGGGGGGGGATGACCTTGTCGAGCTGGCCCGCGCGGGCGCGGCGGATGTGGTGGCGCGTGACGAGGCGGGGCCGTGGGGGTTCCTGGTGCCGCACTCCGATCCGCAGGCGTCGCCGGAGAAGATCGAGCGCTACAGCTTCGGTTGGTGCCACGGCCCGGCGGGAGACGCTCAGGTGTTCCGGATCCTGCGCGATGTCGACCCGGGCGGAGGCTGGCAGGCGCTGGTCGACCGTTGCTGGTACACCGTCATCCACTCGGGACTGCCCCGCCGGCTCCGGCCCGGCTTCTGGGACAACAGCGGCCGTTGTTGCGGCACCGCCGGGGTCCTGGCGTTGGCCTGCGACCTGATGGCGGAGAGCGGCGGGGCGGAAGCCGCGGAGTTCGCGGACGTGCTGGTCACCGATCTCGCCCGGCGGGCGACGGTCGACGGCGCGGGCGCGCGCTGGTCCAACGTCGAGCACCGGCGGAACCCGAGTCTGCTGGAGCCGGAGTACGGCTGGGCGATGGGAAACGCGGGGATCGTGCGGGAGTTGCTGCGCTTCGTCCGGCTCTCGCGGGGCGACGACCCCGGATATTCAGTTGCCTTGCCCGACCAGTCCTCCGTTACTGTGGGAGGCATGAAGCGCGCTGCAGCAGTCGTGACGACGACGCCGGACCACGTCCCGGCGCGCTGATCTTCGCTGTCAGTCCGAAGCCCCGGGGCGAGTGCCCCGGGGCTTCGGCGTTCGTTCGCGCGTTCCGGGCACTCGCTCCTCCCGTGAATCAGGAGAGCGCGATGCGCGAGCACGACGCGAACGACCAGCACGAGAACCAGCTGCACCAGCACGACCACCGGCGGCTCGGGCGTGAGCTCGGGCTGTTCGACAGCGACCCGCTGATCGGGGCGGGGCTGCCGTACTGGCTGCCCGGCGGCGCGGCGGTGCGGCACAGCCTGGAGGAGTACATCCGCGAGGTGGAGCGGCGGGCCGGGTACCGGCACGTCTACTCGCCGGTGCTGGGCAAGCGGGAGTTGTACGAGATCTCCGGCCACTGGCAGCACTACCGCGACGACATGTTCGCGCCCATGGAGCTGGGCGGGCAGCACGGCGAGGAGCAGTTGGTGCTGCGGCCGAGTCTCTGTCCGCACCATGCGCTGATGTTCGGGTCCCGCTCCCGCAGTTACCGGGAACTGCCGCTGCGGCTGGCCGAGTTGGGGGCGATGTTCCGGTCCGAGCGGACCGGGGTGCTGCGCGGGCTGACCCGGGTGCGGGCGATCCAGCTCAACGACGGGCACGTCTTCTGCACCCCGGACCAGGTCGCCGACGAGGCCGCCGCCGCACTGGAGCTGATCCGCCGCGCGTATGCCGCACTCGGCATCACCCCGAGCCGCTACCGGCTGTCCCTGCCCGGCCCCGGCGGCAAGTACGTGGCCGCGCCCGAGTTGTGGGAGCGGTCGACCGCGCTGCTGCGCGAGGTGCTGGACCGCTCCGGGCTCCCGTACGAGGAGGCCGAGGGCGAGGCCGCCTTCTACGGCCCGAAGATCGACGTCCAGGTCGTCGACAACGCGGGCCGCGAGGCGACCCTCTCCACCGTCCAGGTGGACTTCCACCAGCCCGAGCGGTTCGACCTGCACTATGTCGGCGCGGACGGGGCCAAGCACCGCCCGGTGATGGTGCACCGGGCGATCATCGGCAGCGTCGAGCGGGCGGTGGCGCACCTGATCGAGCAGCACGGCGGGGCGTTCCCGGCCTGGTTGGCGCCGGTGCAGGTCGCCGTGCTGCCGGTCGCCGAGGACCAACTGCCGCAGGCGGAGGCGTTGGAGGCGCGCTGCCTGGACGCGGGACTGCGCGTGGAGCTGCTCGGGCCGGAGCGCGGCAGCCTCGGCGCGCGGATCCGCGAGGCCCGGCTCGCGCCGTACCAGGCGGTGATCGGCGCCAAGGAGGCGGCAGACGACCACGTCGCGCTGCGGCTGCGGGACGGGCGCCGGATCGACCCGCTGCCCGCCGACGAGGTGCTCGCCCGGATCGGGGCCCTCGTCGGCGCGCATCGCGTCGAGTTGTGGGAGTAGCGCCGACCGGCAGGTCAGCCCAGGCGGCTGACCTCGGTGACCCGGAGCACGGCCCGCCCCTCCTCGTCGGAGGAGTGCAGGTCGACCTCGGCGCTGATGCCCCAGTCGTGGTCGCCCGCCGGGTCGTCGAAGATCTGCCGGACCAGCCAGGCCCCCTGGACCGACTCGTCGTCGATGAGGAGCATCTTCGGTCCGCGCGCGTTCGGGCCGGTGAACAGGTCGTCGTGCTCGTCCCAGTAGGCGTCCATCGCGTCCGCCCAACGGTCGCCGTCCCAGCCGCCGTCCTCGGCGTCGAGCTCGCCCAGTGCGTCGTAGTGCTCCAGCGCGGCGAGCTCGACCCGGCGGAAGAGGGCGTTGCGGACCAGCACCCGGAAGGCGCGCGTGTTGGCGGTGACGGGAGCGGTCCGCTCCTCCAGCGACACCTCCAGCTCCTCCTCGTCCTCGGGGTTGGCGAGCTGCTCCCACTCGTCGAGGAGCGAGGAGTCCACCTGGCGGACCAGCTCGCCCAGCCAGGAGATCAGGTCGCGCAGGTCCTCGGACTTGAGGTGGTCAGGGACGGTGTGCTCGACCGCCTTGTACGCGGAGGCCAGGTAGCGCAGCACCAGGCCCTCGGTGCGCGGGAGTTCGTAGAAGCCGACGTAGTCGGTGAAGGTCATCGCGCGCTCGTAGAGGTCGCGGGCGACGGTCTTCGGGCGCAGCGGGTGGTCGCTGATCCAGGGGTGCGAGCGCCGATAGACCTCGTACGCGTGCTCCAGCAGCTCCTCCAGCGGCTTGGGGTAGGAGATCTCCTGGAGCCGCTCCATCCGCTCCTCGTACTCGACGCCGTCGCGCTTCATCTCCGCGACGGCCTCGCCGCGCGCCTTGTTCTCCTGCGCGTGCAGGATCTGCCGCGGGTCGTCCAGCGTGGATTCGACGACGGAGAGCACGTCCAGCGCGTAGCTGGGGGAGGCCGGGTCCAGCAGCTCGAACGCGGCCAGCGCGAAGGTGGAGAGCGGCTGGGTGAGCGAGAAGTCGTCCTGTAGATCGACCGTCAGCCGGACGATGCGGCCGGTCTCGTCGGGGTGCGGCAGCCGCTCGACGACGCCGCCCGCCTCCAGCGAGCGGTAGATGGCGATGGCCTCGCGGATGTGGCGGCGACGGGTCTTCGGGTCGTCGTCGTTGTCGGTCAGCAGGTGCCGCATCGCCTCGAAGGCGTTGCCGGGACGGTTGATGACGGACAGCAGCATCAGGTGGCTGACCTTGAACCGGGAGACCAGCGGCTCCGGCGCGGCGTCGATCAGCTTGGTGAACGTCTCCTCGCCCCAGGAGACGAAGCCCTCGGGGGCCTTCTTCCGGACCACCTTGCGCTTCTTCTTCGGGTCGTCGCCCGCCTTGGCGACGGCCCGCTCGTTCTCGATGACGTGCTCGGGCGCCTGGGCGACGACGGTACCCACGGTGTCGAACCCGGCGCGCCCGGCGCGGCCCGCGATCTGGTGGAACTCACGGGCGCGCAGCATCCGCACCCGCTGGCCGTCGTACTTGGACAGCGCGGTGAACAGCACCGTACGGATCGGCACGTTGACGCCGACACCGAGCGTGTCCGTCCCGCAGATGACCTTGAGCAGACCGGCCTGCGCCAGCCGCTCCACCAGGCGCCGGTACTTGGGCAGCATGCCCGCGTGGTGGACGCCGATGCCGTGGCGGACGAAGCGCGACAGGTTGCGGCCGAACTTGGTGGTGAAGCGGAAGTTGCCGATCAGCGCGGCGATGGCGTCCTTCTCCGCCTTGGTGCACATGTTGATGCTCATCAGCGCCTGCGCGCGCTCCACGGCCTGCGCCTGGGTGAAGTGCACGACATAGACCGGCGCCTGACCGCTCTTGAGCAGGTCCTCCAGCGTGTCGTGGATGGGAGTGCGCTGGTACTCGTAGAAGAGCGGGACCGGCCGCGTCGCCGAGGAGACGGTGGTGGTGTCCCGGCCGGTGCGGCGCTTGAGGTCCGCCTCGAACCGGCGCACGTCGCCGAGGGTTGCCGACATCAGCAGGAACTGCGCCTGCGGCAGCTCGATCAGCGGCACCTGCCACGCCCAGCCGCGGTCCGGCTCGGCGTAGAAGTGGAACTCGTCCATGACGACCTGCTGGACGTCCGCCTCTGTGCCGTCGCGCAGCGCGATGGACGCCAGCACCTCGGCGGTGCAGCAGATGATCGGCGCGGTCGGGTTGACCGACGCGTCGCCGGTCATCATGCCGACCTTCTCGGTGCCGAACATCTTGACCAGGTCGAAGAACTTCTCCGAGACCAGCGCCTTGATCGGCGCGGTGTAGAAGGTCCGCTGCCCGTTCGCCAGCGCGGCGAAGTGCGCACCGGCCGCGACCAGGCTCTTTCCGGAGCCGGTCGGGGTGTTGAGGATGACGTTGTTGCCCGAGACGATCTCGATCAGCGCCTCTTCCTGGGCGGGGTAGAGGGTGATCCCGCGCTCCTCGGCCCACCCGGCGAATGCCGTGAAGAGGTCGTCGGGCTGGGGCGCGGCGGGGATGAGATCAGTCAGGGTCACCCGCCCATTCTGCCTGCTCCGGGGTCCGGTCGGTCCCCTCCATCCCGTGCGCGTGTGGCGGGTGGGTGCCCTCCTCGCGGGACGGCCACTCGGCATCCACCCGGGCCCACCAGTGGAAATCGCTCAGATAAACACCCGAAACCGCTCACATAAACCGAGGCGACGGATCCAGGGCGCAGCAAATTGGCCCAAGGAAGGCGATAGTGGAATGGAGGAGGCCAATCGGCCTATATGCCACCAGAATCCTCCCGGGTCCGACCGCGACGCAGCTCGCCGACCCGTATGTCTGTATTTACCCGCGTTGCTCGAAGTAATGGTTGCCGCAGTGCATATCCGTGCGGTATGAATATTCGGATCTTCGAGCCCCTGCAAAGGGGCCCGCGAAGACGGCCACACTGTCGAGTACGCAGGGAGGCGCATGAGTGACGTTCCCGGGCTCGCGACCCGGGCCGTCCGTTCCACCCGAGTGCATTCATCGAATCAATGTCATAGAGCCACAAGCTCGCATGCTTTCAGGTCAGCCCGGCCTGCACACATATGACAGGGATCCGTTTCCCATGACCTCCGGCTTCAAGAACTTCCGCTATCTGGTGGCGGGCAACGCCATATCCGCCTACGGTAGCTATTTGAATCTCGTGGCGCTCAATCTCTATGCACTGAGCACCACCGGGAGCGCCGCGCAGACCGGCCTCATTATGGCCGTGCGCCTGACCGTCGCATTCTGCATGGGCTTCGTGTCCGGCTCGATTGTCTCCCACTTCAATCGCAAGTACGTGATGATCTTCGGCGACCTGTCGCAGGCCGTCGCACTGACGGCACTGCTCACGGTGCCGGCAGGTGCTCGGCCCGCCCTGCTCTACGTGGTGGCCGTGGTCGCCGGGGTCGGCGGGACGCTCTCGAGTGTCTCGCTGCGCAGCAGCGTCCCGGTGATCGTCGGGCAGGACCAGCGGGTACGTGCCAACGGGCTGCTGACCTCGGGACGCTCGCTGGCGATGGTGGCGGGATTCGCCTCGGCCGGCATCGTGGTGACCGCCTTCGGCTTCCGGGCGGCGTTCGCGATCGACGCGGCCACCTTCGTCGTCTCCGCCGCGAACATGGCCCGGTTGCCGCTGAAGCTGCGCATGTCCGAGTCCCGGGCGCCGTCCGCAGGCGGCGGGTCGATCTCGCCGATGATCGGGCTGCGGATCCTGCGCGCCACCCCCGTACTCCTCGTGATGATCGCGATCCGTGCGGTGGACGGCCTGGGCTCGGCTTCGCACAACGTCGGCCTGCCGGTGTACTCGACGGCACTCAATCCGGCGCATCCCGCGGAGTTCGTCAGCCGCTTCTGGGCGATCTGGGCCGTCGGCAACATCCTGATGCAGCGCGGCCTGGTCCGGTATCTGAAGAAGAGCGGGCGCTCGATCGGCGAGAACGCCTTCTCCGTCGGCACGATCCTGATGTCCGCCTCGTTCATCCTCGCCTTCACCGGCCCGCCCCTGGTCGTGGGCATCGTCGTCGCGCTGTGTGCCGGACTCGCGGACGGATTCACCGACAACGCGTACGCGTCGCGCCTGCAGACCGTGAGCGACGACGACCGCGGCTATGTCTTCGGCTTCTCGTCGATGGCCGAGAACCTCGGCTTCGGCTCCGGCATGGTGATCAGCGCCCTGTTGCTCGACCATCACAGCCCGCTGTGGGTGGTCGGCGTCTCCCATGGTGTCGCGATCGGCTGCGGTGTCGCGTTCCTGAGCTACGTGCTCGTCTCCAGGCGGCGCGAGGCGCGCAGGTCCGGCAGTGAAAAGGCGGCCGCGGAGCTCGATGCGGCGACAGTGGGCGGGGACATAAGATGACGGACCGGCGCATTGCGGTTGTCGGCATGGCCTTCCGCTTCCCCGGTGCTGACGACGAGCTCTCCTACTGGCGCAACATCCGCGACGGCGTATGCAGCGTGCAGCGCTTCACCGACGAACAACTCGCCGCAGCCGGGGTGCCTCCCGAGGAGTACCGCGAGGCCGACTTCATCGGCGCGAGCGCGTTGATTCCGGGGATCGCGGAGTTCGACGCCGGCTTCTTCGGCATGAGCGGAAACACGGCGCGTGCCACAGATCCGCAGCAGCGGCTGTTCCTCCAAGTCGCCTACCACGCCCTCGAGGACGCGGGCTACGCGGCGGTCCCGGACGGCGTGCGGGTCGGCGTCTTCGCGGGCCACGGCTATCACCTGTACGGGCACCGGACGTACTTGGTCAGTAACCTGATTCCGGAGGGCTGGCCCGACTGGGTCTCCGGATCGCTGGTCACGAACGGCAACCACCCCGACTTCATCGCCACCCGAACCTCGTTCGCGCTCGATCTGACCGGCCCCTCGCTGGGTGTGCAGAGCGCGTGCTCGACGGCGCTGACCGGGGTTCACATCGCAAGCCAGTCGCTGCTCGCGGGGGACACGGACGTTGCCGTGGCCGGGGCTGCTGCCGTGCACGTCCCGCAGGTCCTCGGCTTCAGGCACGTCAGGGGTTCCATCCTCTCGCGCACCGGCGTCTGCCGCGCTTTCGACGCGGCGGCCGACGGGACGGTCGGCGGCAACGGCGTCGCGGCCGTCATCCTCAAGCGTCTCGATGACGCACTGGCCGACGGCGACACGATTCACGCCGTGCTGCTCGGCAGCGGCATCGGCAACGACGGCGCGTCCAAGGCCGGTTACAGTGCGCCGAGTGCGGAGGGGCAGCGGCGGACGATCCGCCGCGCACTCGCGTCCGCCGGGGTCTCCGCGGAGTCGATCGGCTACCTCGAGTCGCACGGCACGGGCACGTTCAAGGGCGACCCGATCGAGTTCGAGGGCCTGACGACGGCGTTCCGCGAGGACACCGACCGGGTCGGCTACTGCGCGCTCGGCTCCACCAAGGCCAACCTCGGCCACCTGGACGCCTGCGCGGGCCTGGCGAGCCTGATCAAGACGATCCTCGTGCTCAAGAACAGGACCATCCCGCCGATGGCGAACTTCAGTTCGCCGAATCCCTTGCTGCCGTTGACGAGCAGCCCGTTCGACATCCCGGCGCAGGCGCGGCCGTGGCCCGCCGGGGACGGCCCGCGCCGCGCGGGGATCAACGCCCTCGGGGTCGGCGGGACCAATGTGCACCTGATCGTGGAGGAGGCACCCGAGCGCCGCCGTCCGACCGCCACGGTGCCACCGCTGCCGTTGACGCCCGTGCCGATGTCCGCGAAGTCGCCGCAGGCGCTCGGAGAGCTGCGCGAGAGCTACCTCAGTCATCTGCGCTCCGACGCCGGAGCGCAGGCGGGGGACGTGACGCTCAGCGCGGCGGCCGGGCGGCCGCACTACGCGCACCGGACGGTCGCGCTGGGCCGCGACCTCGGCGAGGTGGCTGCCCAGTTGGAGAAGGCCGACGGTCCGCTGCAGGGTGTTGCACCCCTCGGGGAGGGTGGCATCGCCTTCGTGTTCTCGGGCCAGGGCAGTGCCTATCGCGGTATGGCGCGCGCACTTTGGGATCACTTCCCGATCGTGCGCGCGACGCTCGAGGACTGCGATCGGTATCACCAGGAGCTGACCGGCGCCTCGTTGCTGCCCGCGATGCTCGGAACCGGCGGCGACGCGCCGCCGGACGGCACGGACGTGTGGCCGACCGAGCTCGCGCAGCCCGCGCTGTTCGCTTACCAGGTCGCCCAGTGCGCACTGTGGGAGTCGCTGGGCGTCCGGCCGCGCGTGGTCGCGGGCCACAGCGTCGGTGAATACGCGGCGCTGTATGCGGCGGGTGCACTCACCGTGGCCGAAGGCATGGGCCTGACCGTGGAGCGCGGGCGGCTGATGCGCGACGCGAGTGTCGAGGCCGGCATGGTCGCGGTCTTCGCGGAGCGCGCGGACGTCGACGAACTGCTCGCCTCGGTGCCGGACCTCGACCTCGCCGCCGTCAACGGCCTTGCGAACCACGTGCTCGCCGGGTCCGCCCCGGCGGTGCGCAAGCTGCGCGAGCTGTTGGATGCCGGGGGTGTCGACTACGCGCCGCTCGCGGTGGACCGTGCCTTCCACTCCCGGCTTCTCGATCCGACGCTCGAGGCGTGGCGCGCCCAGGCCGCCGAGGCGAGCATGGCAGAGCTCGACATCCGATTCGTCGCCGGCCCGGACGGCGCGGTGTGCGAGCCCGGTTGGCGCCCCGACGCCGACTACCTCGTCCGCCAGACCCGCCGGCCCGTGCGCTTCGACCTGGTCCTGGCCGGGCTCGCCGACGTCGGCGCCGTCGTCGAGATCGGTCCAGGAACGACCCTCACCGGCCTCGCCCGCCGCGCTCTGCCCGAGGAGTCCGCGCTCCTGCTGCCCACGCAGCGGCGCGGGCGCGAGACGGAGACGCTGCTCGAGTCGTTGAGCGCGCTCTACTGCGTCGGGGCCGACATCGACTGGAACGCCCTCACCGCGGGACGCGGCGGCGGCCGCGTGCCACTGCCCCGCTACCCCTATCAGCAGCGAACCTACTGGACCGGACCGCTGCCGGACCCGTCCGTCTTCGAACCACGGCCCGGCACCCAGCCCGAAGGGAACAGCATGAGCAGCACCAGTGCGGCCACCACTTACGAGCAGCAGGTGCTCGGTCGGATCGTCGACCTGACGGTCCGCCACTTCGGCTGCGAGCCCGCCGCGGTCGAGCCGGGCGTCGCGTTCGTCGAGTTCGGTGCCGACTCGCTCCAGATGATCAGCATGGTGCGCGAGTTGGAGAAGGAGTACTCGGTCCGGGTGGGACTGCGCGAGGTTTTCGAGGAGGCCGGCTCGCCCGCGCTGCTCGCGGCGATGATCGCGAAGCGCTCCGGCGGCACGGCGAAGGCGGCCGATCCGGTGGCGGCTGCCGCTCCGACGCCTGCCACCCCGGCGGTCCCCGCGCCATCGGCGGCACCGGCGGTCCCCGCGCCCGCGATGGTGGCACCGGCGATCCCCGCGCCCGCGACGGTGGTGGCCACCGCGGCAAGCCCGGCGGCAGTGGCGCCGACCGGGGCGCCGACCGCGGCGCCGAGTCTTGAGGCGCTCGCCGAGCAGGTCAGGGTGCTGCAGCAGGTCCAGCTGCAGATGATGGAGCAGCTGTCCCAGCTCGTGTCGCTTCAGCTTGCGGGAGGCCGCGGTGAGCGTTGAGGACGCATCGGCGCGGATGCTCGCGCTGAGCAAGCAGATCTCCGCCCAGCTCGCCGAGGTGACGGGCGCGGCGCCAGCCCCCGCGTCGGCCGCGGGCACACCGGCCGCGAGCTCGGCGCGTCCGCAGGAGCACGGCCCGCGGGTCAGCGTGGCGCGCGAGTCCGGAATGGCCGGTTCCGCCGACGCGGCGCAGCGCGCGCACGTGGCCGGGCTCATCAGCAGCCTGACCGCGAAGACCCCGTCCTCCAAGGACGCGGCACAGCGCTACCGCTCCGTGCTCGCCGACAGCCGCGCGGTCGTCGGTTTCCGCAGCGCGACCAAGGAGATGCAGTACCCGATCGCGGGTCGGCGCGCGGCCGGCTCCTGCCTCGAGGACGTCGACGGCAACAGCTACGTCGACATCACGATGGGCTTCGGCACGCTGCTTTTCGGGCACGAGCCCGCCTTCGTCACCGAGGCTGTGCGTGAGCACCTCTCGCGCGGCCTGCAGCTCGGCCCGCGCAACATCGAGACCGGCGAAGCGGCCCTGAAGCTCGCCGAGATCACCGGGACGGAGCGGGTCGCCTTCGCCAACTCGGGCACCGAGGCCAACAGTGCGGCGATCCGGCTCGCCCGCAACGCCACCGGACGCACGAAGATCGTCATGTTCCACGGTTCCTACCACGGCCACGCAGACAACGTCCTGGGCCGCTCGGTGCCGGCCCCGGACGGCCGCCAGACGGTGCCGGTCTCCTCAGGCATCCCGGGCTCGGCGGTGGCCGACCTCATCGTGCTCGACTACGGCTCGCCCGAGAGCCTGCGGGTCATCGACGAGCTCGGGCCGCAGCTCGCCGCCGTGCTGGTCGAGCCCGTCCAGAGCCGCAAGCCCGCCTTCCAGCCGGGCGAGTTCGTCCGCGAGCTGCGGGCGCTGACGACGCGGCACGGAATCGTCCTGGTCTTCGACGAGATGCTCACCGGCCTGCGCCCGTGCCCTGGCGGCGCCCAGGAGTTCTACGGCGTGACCGCCGACCTGGCCACCTACGGCAAGGCGCTCGGCGGCGGATTCCCGATCGGCGCCATCGCGGGCCGCGCCGACATCATGGACGGCATCGACGGCGGATTCTGGCGCTACGGCGACTCCAGCTACCCACCGCGCGACACCACGTTCTTCGGCGGTACCTACATCCAGCACCCGGTCTCGATGGTGGCGGCGAACGCCGTGCTGACCCACCTGCTCGCCGAGGGGCCCGGGCTGCAGCAGCGGCTCAACGCGCGCACCGACGCGTTCGTCGGCGAGCTCAACCGGTTCTTCACCGATGAGGAGTTCCCGCTCCGCATCAACCACTTCGGCTCCATGTTCCGGTTCGAACACCTCGCCGACATGGAACTCCTGTACCCCCACCTCCTGCTCAAGGGCGTGCTGGTCTGGGAGTGGCGCAACTTCTTCCTCTCGACCGCGCACTCCGACGCGGACCTCGAATTCGTGACGAACGCCGTCAAGACCTCGATGCGCGAGCTTCGTTCGGACGGCTTCTTCCCCTCGGCCAAGGCGCCGCACACGCCCTCGGCCATGGCGCCGCACACGCTCTCGGCCAAGGCGTTGGACGCGCCCACGGCCGGCGCGCCCTCGGCCGGCGCGCCCTCGGTCGGCGCGCCCTCGGCCGGCGCGCCCTCCGTCGGCGCGGCGTCCGTGGCCGTCACCGAGCGCCCGACCGCCGCGCCCGATCCCGCGCAGGGCCAGGCCCTCGACTTCAGCGTCTACTTCTTCGGCGACTACCCGCGCGAGACCCCGGAGGAGGAGCGCTACGACCTCGTCGTCGACACCGCGCGCTTCGCCGATAGGCACGGTTTCCACGCGCTGTGGCTGCCCGAACGCCACTTCCACTCCTTCGGCGGCATATCCCCGAACCCCTCGGTGCTCGCCGCCGCGCTCGCCCGGGAGACCTCGCAGATCCGGCTGCACGCGGGATCCGTGGTGCTCCCGCTGCACGACCCGATCCGCGTCGCCGAGGAGTGGGCGATGGTCGACGCGCTCTCCGGGGGACGGGCCGGGCTCGGATTCGCGCCCGGCTGGCGGCCCGACGACTTCGTCTTCCACCCCGAGCGCTTCGGCAGTCATCGCGATCTCATGTACGAACAGCTCGACGAGGTACGTCGGTTGTGGCGCGGCGAGCAGGTGGAGCGTGCGTGCGGCAGCGGTCGCACGACCACCGTGCAGCTGTTCCCGAAGCCGGTCCAGGCCGAGCCGCCGATGTTCGCGGCCGTCGTCGGCAACCCGGTGTCCTACCGGCGCGCGGCACGGAACAACCTCGGGATCATCACGAACCTGATGAGCCAGACGCCCGAGCAGCTGGCGGACAACATCGACCTCTACCGCAAGGAGCGCGCCGCCGCAGGGCTCGACCCGGACGGCGGGCGCGTCGTACTGCTCCTGCACACCTACCTCGGCCGGGAGCTCGCCCCGGCGCGACGCGAGGCCTTCACGCCGCTCAGCCGATACCTGCGCTCCTCCCTGTCGATGTTCGGGGACGTCGCCAACAGCCTCGGTTTCAACGTCGACCTCGACCAGATGACCGAGGACGACCTCGACTTCGTCTTCGAGCGCGCGTACGACCGGTACTGCGACCAGCGCTCGTTGATCGGGACCGTCGAGTCCTGCACCCCGTTGGTGCGGCGGCTGCAGGAGGCCGGCGTGGACGAGATCGCCGCCCTCGTCGACTTCGGCGTCCCGGCCCGCGGCGCGGCCGCGAGCATGGAGGAACTCGACGCCCTGCGCAGGGCCGCGCAGCAGCCGGAGACCGGATCCGTGACGCCGACGGCCGCCCCGCGGATCGCCCCGCGTGTCGCCGTGCGTACCGCGCCGGAGCCCGTCGTCGCCCCGGCCTCCGCCGGCCAGCAGCGCATGTGGTTCTCGGAGCAGCTCCTGGCCGGGCGCTCGGTGCACAACGAGGCCAAGGCGATCCGGTTGCACGGCGCCGTGGACGTCGACGCCCTGCGCGCCGCGCTCGGTGGCCTGATCGAGCGGCACGCCAGCCTGCGCACGGTCTTCCGCGAGATCGACGGCGAGCTGTGCCAGATCGTGCGGCCCGCGGCCGAGCTCGACTTCGCCTTCGTCGACCGATCCGGCGCCGACGAGGAGACGGTGGCCCGCGAGGCGCTCGACGAGGAGGGCCGCCGTCAGTTCGACCTGGCCGAGGGGCCGCTGTTCGTCGCGCGGCTGATCCGTCTGGCCCCGGACGCGCACGTGATGGTCTGGTCGATGCACCACATCGTCATCGACGCCCTGTCCACCATCATCATGTGCCGCGACGTCTCGGCGCTCTACCGTGCCGCGATCGAGGGCCGTCCCGCGGACCTGCCCGAACTGACCGCGAGCTACGCGGACTTCGCCCGCGGACAGGCCGAGTCGGGTGACTCGGACCTCGCGCGCGCGGACCTCGACTGGTGGGTGCGGCAGCTGGGCGATCGGCTGCCCGAACCGCAGCTGCCCGCGGACCGGCCCCGGCCTGAGGTGATGACGTCCCGCGGCCGCGCCGTGTTCACCACCTTCGACCTCGAACTCACCGCCGCTCTCAAGGACCTGAGCCGCGCGCACGGCGTCACCCTCTTCACGCCGTTGCTCGCCGCGTTCGCCGCCATGGTGCGGCAGGTCGGCGCGGGCGGGGACGAGGTGGTGCTCGGTACGCCGGCCTCGGTACGCCCCGAGGGCACCGAGGATCTGGTCGGCTTCCTGCTCAACCTCCTTGCCCTGCGCATCGATCTGTCCGGCGACCCGACCTTCGCCGAGCTGCTCGGGCGGGTGCGCGGTGTCGTGCTGGACGCGTACGACCGCTCGGACACGCCCTTCGAGCGGATCGTGCACGCACTTGCGCTGCCGCGCCGCACCGACCGCACGCCGGTCTTCCAGGTGATCGTCGAGTTCGAGAACGAGCAGGTCTTCGACCTGGACCTGCCGGGGATCGAGGCCTCGGTGCTGGAGTTCGCGACCAGCCGCGCCGTCACTGACCTCACGGTGAACATGACCAACGGCACCAACGGCGTCCTGTGCCAGCTCGAGTACAACACGGACCTCTTCGACGCCGCGACGGTCGAGGGCTTCCTTGCGGTGTGGCGCTCGATCCTGCGCGCCGGCTCGGTCGATCCTGGCCTGCGGCTGTCCGAGTTGGCGGCCTTGCACGGCCGCGACGTCGAGGTCCCGCGCACGACCGTGCGCCGGCTGGTCGACGAGCAGGCCGTGCGCCGTCCGGATGCCGTCGCGGTCGAGTCGTCCCAGGGCGCTGTCAGCTACGGCGAGCTCGTCGGGCGCGCCGACCGGATCGCCGGGGCGCTCGCCGCGCGCGGCGTCGGCGCAGGCGACGTCGTCGCGCTGTGGCTGCCGCGTTCGGCGGATCTGATCGCGGCGATGCTCGCGGTGCTCGGGCGGGGCGCGGCCTACCTGCCGCTCGACCCGGCGCTCGGGCGGCAGCGGGTCGACGTGGTGCTCGCCGAGAGCGGGGCGCGGGTGGTGCTGTCCGACTCCGCAACGGACGCCGTGGGCGCGCCCGGGATAGCCGTACTCGAAATCGCCGAGGCGCTGCGGGCCGCGCCGATCGCGCCGGCCCCGGGCAGCGCGGACGACGCGTGCTATGTCATCTACACCTCGGGCTCGACCGGTCGACCGAAGGGCGTGGTCGCCACCCACGCGGGCGTGGTCAACCTCTGTGGCTGGCACCGCACGCGCTTCGGCTTCGGCGAGGACTCGCGTGCGGCGATGGTGTGCGGCCAGAGTTTCGACGCCTCCGTGCTCGAGGTCTGGCCCGCCCTGACCGCGGGCGGCACGGTCGTCGTCGCCGACGAGGCCGACCGGCTGGACACCCGCTCGCTGGCGAAGTGGCTGGGGGACAAGGAGATCTCGGTCTCGATCGTGCCCACACAGCTGGGTGCGGAACTGCTGACGCTGGGCGACGAGCTGCAGCCGGCGTCGTTGCGTCATCTGCTGCTCGGTGGCGAGGAGATGCGACGTCGGCCTCGGGCCGGCCTGCCGTACGAGGTCCTCAACGTCTACGGGCCCACCGAGACCACGGTCCTGGTGACGACAGAGACGGTCGCCGACGCGAGCGCGGAGGCCGGGCCGATCGCACTCGGCCGGGCGATCGACAACACCGCGCTGCACGTCCTGGACGAGCACGGCCGCCGCGTCGCCCCGGGCGCGGAGGGGGAGCTCCACATCGGCGGCCCCGGGGTCGCGCAGGGCTACCTGGGCCGACCCGAGCTGACCGCGGAGCGGTTCGTGACCACCGAATGGGGCCGGCTGTACCGCACCGGCGACCTGGTCCGGCTGCGCCCCGACGGCCGCCTCGACTTCCGCGGCCGTGCCGACGACCAGGCCAAGATCCGTGGCTACCGGGTCGAGCCGGGCGAGGCCACGCACGCGCTGATCGCGCTGGAGGAGGTCGCGGACGCCTATGTCACCGCGCGCCGCGACCACCAGGGCGACGCCTATCTCGCGGGGTACGTCGTTCCGAAGTCTCCGACGACACAGTCCGCCGATGTCATAAGACGGGTACGCGAGCAGCTCACCGGGCAACTCCCGGCCTACCTGGTGCCGACGCGCTGGGTCGTGCTCGGGTCGCTGCCGCTGAACCCGAACGGGAAGATCGACAGGTCCGCCCTGCCGGAGCCCGGGCAGCAGCCCGCCCCCGAGCCGGCCTCGGCACCGGGGCCTGAGCGGGAGCCGGTGCCCGCGCCCGCGCCTGACGCCGCCTCGGCGGATCGGATCGTCGAGCGTGTGCGTGCCCTGTGGTCCGCAGAGCTCGGGCAACCGGTCGGCGAGGAGGCCGGCGGTTCCTTCTTCGACCTCGGCGGTCACTCGATCAACGCGATGCGCCTCCTCAACCGGGTCCGTGACGAGTTCGACTGCGACTACTCGATGATGGATTTCTACAAGGAGCCGACCATCGAGGCCATGGTCGCCGGGCTCGAGCGGAACACCGCGGGGCCGGTCGGCGATGCTCCCGAGCCGTCCCGCGTCCGCGGCACGCTGTAACGGGAGGACCGACACTCCATGCGCCTGTTCTGCCTGCCCCACGCCGGGGGCACCTCGCGGGTCTTCAAGTCCTGGCCGCAGTTCCTCGGCGGCCAGATCCTCGGCGAGGACGTCGAGCTCGTCCCGCTCGACGTCGCCGGACGTGGCACTCGGCTGCGCGAGAAGGGGCCGGAGTCGTTCGCCGCCGCGGCGGACGACCTGGCCCGGATCGTCGCCGAGCGCTGCGTCGGCGACGACTACGCCCTGTACGGGCACAGCATGGGCGCCCTGCTCGCCTACGAGGTGGCCCACCGGCTCGCCGAGCGGGGATGCCAGAGCCCGGTCCTGCTGTTCGCGGCGGCGTGCCGGCCGCCCGGCTACCGGCGGCCGGGTCCGATGCTGCACTCCTTCCCGGATGCGGCGTTCCTCGGCGCCCTCGCCGCGTTCGGCGGCCTGCCGGTCGAGATCCTGCACGACCGCGAGCTGACCGAGTTCTACGCCGGGCTGGTCCGGGACGACTACCGGCTCTACGAGGAGCACGCCGCCGTCGTGGCGCCGCGCCGACTGGCCTGCCCGATCTCGGTCATCCTCGGCACCGAGGACCCGATCGCACCGGCAGCGGCGGCGGCGGACGGCTGGCGCGCGGCCGCCGGTGGACCGCTCGACGTGCTCGCGCTCGACGGCGCGGGGCACTTCTTCGACGACCGGATCAAGGAGATCGGCGAGTTCGTGGCGCGCTCGCTGGACGCCTTCCGCGCGCCCGCCGTGCGCCCGGAAGCGGCCGAGCTGCTCGGTCGGCTGCGGCTGGCCGATGTGCGGCTGACCCCGGGCCCGTCCGGACTCGAATTCGACGCGCCCGCCGGCGCGGTGGACGACGCCCTCGCGTCGCTCATGGCCGAGCACCGCGACGAGCTCGCCGCCCTCGTCGAGGCCGGCGGCCCGGTCGTGCGCAGCGGGCCGCTGACGAAGGGTCAGCGCCGCGCGGTCCTGCGAGCCGAGACGACCCAGGCGCCGTCCGCGCTCAACGTCGCGTTCCGGCTCTCCGTGTCCGGTGCCCTCGACGTGCCGCGCCTGGAGCGGGCGCTCACCGCGCTCACGGCCCGGCACGGCGCGCTGCGCACGCGTTTCGCGCGCTACGGCGGGCACCTCGTCCAGGAGCACCTCGCACCCGCCCCGCTGACGCTCGCCGTGACGGACTTCGCCGGGCTCGAAGGGGACCGGCTGCGCACGAGCCTCGAAGAATGGTGCCTGGCCGCCGCCCGCACGCCCTTCCGCCTCGGCCGGGAACCGCTCTTCCGCGCGAGTCTGGCCTGTGCCGGCCCGCGGGCCTGGGAGCTGATGATCGTCATCCAGCACACGGTCTCCGACGGATGGTCGCACGCGACCATCCTGGAAGACCTCTCCGCGTTCTACCAGGACGGCGGCGCGAGCCTTGCCCCGCTCACGGCGGACGTCATCGACTTCGCCCGCTGGGAGGAGAACCGCCTGAGCGGGCCGAATCTCCAGGCGCTGCAGGAGTACTGGCTCCGTCTGCTCGGCGACGCCCCGCTCACCTTCGACCTCCCCTCGGACCGGCCGCGGCCGAAGGCACTGAGCGGACGCGGTGGCTTCCACGACTTCCTCGTTCCCGCCCCGCTCGCCGAGTCGGTGCACGCGTTCGCTCTCCGCACCCGCGCCACGGAGTTCGCGGTGTTCTTCGCGGTGTTCATGCTCTGGCTCGGCGAGCTCACCGGGCAGCGCGACCTGACGGTGCCCACCAACTACGTCAACCGGCCGCGCCGCGAGTTCGAGGAAGTCGTCGGCCTGTTCATCAGCAACGTGCCGATCCGCGTCCGGACGCGCGAGGGGGAGCCCTTGGGCGATCTCGTGCGCCGCGTCGGTGCGGCCCTGTTCGAGAACGCCGACCACTTCCTGCCGCTCGACATGCTGGGTGAGGAGCTGCGCTCGGTCGGCAATCCGGGGGTCGGGACCTTCCCGCAGGTGGTGACGGCCGTGCTCAACACGCCGCCGCTGCGGGTTTCGTTCGGCGACCTCGACGTCGCCGTGACGCACGTGCCGCCCGGCGGCGCGCCCGGCGAGATGTGCCTCATCTTCGAACCCGAGGACGGCGGTTGGCGCGTGATGGTGCCGTACTCGGCGGACATGTTCGACGAGGGGACGGTCGTCGGCCTGTGCGCCCGCTACACCGAGCTGCTCGAACGCCTGATGACCGAGGAGGAGGTCCGGTGACCGGCGCCCAACAGGCCGAACAGGCCGAACAGTGGGCCGAGGCCGCCGAGTTGCTCGGCCGGCTGCGGCTGGCCGATGTGCGGATGTCCGTGACCGCGGCGGGGCTCGGCTACGACGCCCCGGTCGGCGTCATGGACGACGCGCTGCTCGGGCAGATGGCACGGCACAAGGCGGCACTGACCGCGCTGGTCGCCGAGGGCGGGCCGGTGGAGGCCTCGGGGCCGGTGGCCTGGGGCCAGCGCAGGTCGATCGGTCGGCTGGAGGCGACAACGGAGCCGGCGAGCTTCAACATAGCCATGGCCCTGTCCATCACCGGCGCCCTCGATGTTCCGGCCCTGCGACGCGCGCTGACGCTGCTCACGGCGCGGCACGCCGGCCTGCGCACCCGCCTCGTCCGGCGCGGCGGGCACCTGGTCCAGGAGGTGCTGCCGACGGACCGGATCCCGTTGCCGGTCACGGATCTCACCGATGTGGCTCCCGAGGAGAGGGACGCCGCGGTCGACGCCTGGCGGCGCGAGGGGGCCCGGGTGGCCTTCCCGCTCGGTGAGGGGCCGCTGCTGCGCGCAGCGCTCGCCGAGATCGGTCCCGGGTGTTGGGACCTGCTGATCCTCGTGCAGCACACCGTCTCCGACGCCTGGTCGAACTCGACGATGCTGCGCGACCTGAACGAGCTGTACCGCGGCGGCGTGCTCGATCCCACGCGGGCCGACCTGCTCGGCTTCGCGCGCTGGGAATCCGAGCGCTATCAAGGCCCGCGCCTCACCGCGCTGCGCGAGTGGTGGACCGACCTCCTCTCGGACGCGCCGCTGACCTACCGGCTGCCCGCCGACCGGCCGAGGCCCCCCGTGCTCAGTGGCCGCGGCGGACTGCACGAGTTCCTCGTCCCCGCACGGCTCGCCGATCAGGTGCGGGCCTTCGCCGACAGGGCGGGCGCGACCGAGTTCGCCGTGCTGTTCGCGGCCTTCCTGCAGTGGCTCGGCGGCCTGACCGGCCAGGGCGATCTGACGGTGCCGGTCAACTACGCCAACCGGCCGCGGAGCGAATACGAAGACGTCGTCGGCTTCTTCGTGGACAACGTCGCCATCCGGATCGTGCTGGACGACGCGGAGCCCTTCGAGGCCCTGGTGCGGCGCGTCGGGGCCTCGCTGTTCGAGAACGTCGACCGGTTCGTGCCCTTCGGCATGCTCAACGAGATGCTGCAGGAGGCCGGCAAGGACGGCATCGGAGTCTTCCCGCAGGTGCCCTTCGTCGTGTTGAACACCCCGCCGATGGACCCGGCGCTCGGCGACCTCGACGTGACCCTCACCCTGGTCCCGACCGGCGGGGCGAAGTCGGAGTTCTCGTTCATCCTCGAGCCCGAGGACGGGGGCTGGCACGGCTTCATCCCCTACCAGTCCGACATGTTCGACGCCGGGACCCTGGCCGGCTGGTGCGCCGGATACGTCGAACTGCTCGAACGACGCACGGCCGGGGAGGCGGAGTGATGAGCGCGCCCGAGATGTTTCTCGACGCGGACGGAACGCAGATCGGCGCGATCCCGGCCGATCTGCTCGACCCCGAAACCCTCGTCGAGACCCATCACGCACTCGTCCTGGCACGGCGTTTCGACATGCAGGCGGGGGTACTCGCGCGGCAGGGCAGACTCGTGGTCTACCCCTCCGCCCTCGGGCAGGAGGCCTGCCAGGTCGGCGCCGTACTCGCGCTCGAACCTGAGGACTGGTTCTTCCCCACGTACCGCGACTCGATGGCCATGGTCGTGCGCGGCATCGACCCCGTGGAGGTGCTGACGCCGCAGCGCGGCGACCGGCACTGCGGCCACGACCCGTACGAGCACCGCACGGCCCCGCCCTGCACCCCGCTCGCGACGCAGCTCCCGCACGCCGTGGGGCTGGCGATGGCGGCGCGCAGTCGCGGCGACAGGCTCGCCGTGCTGGCATTCTGCGGCGACGGCGCGAGCAGCGAGGGCGACTTCCACGAGGCGCTCAACTTCGCCGCCGTCTACCAGGCCCCCGTCGTGTTCCTGGTGCAGAACAACCAGTACGCGATCTCGGTGCCCTTCCGGGAGCAGACGCGGGCCGCGTCGCTGGCCGCCAAGGCCGACGGATACGGCATGCCAGGACGTCGGATCGACGGCAACGACGTGCTGATGGTCCGCCACGCGGTCGGCGAGGCGCTCGCCGCGGCGCGGGCCGGGGCAGGACCGGCGTTGATCGAGGCGGTCACCTATCGGATGGGTCCGCACACCACAGCTGACGACCCGTCGCGTTACCGGGATCCCGAGGAGGAGCGGCTCTGGGCGGCGCGCGACCCGCTCGCCCGTTTCGGCGCGTTCCTGCGCGAGCGCGGCACGCTCACCGAGATCGTGGAGAAGGCCGCCGAGGCCGACGCCGAGGCGCTCGCCGACGACCTGCGGGCACGGCTCGAGCAGGAGCCGGTGTTCGACCCGGCCGACCTGTTCGAGCACGTCTACGCCGAGCCCACGCAGCGCCTGCGCGCGCAGGCCGCGTACCTGCGCGCCCAGATGGACGCCGAGCATGCGGCCGCCGAGGCAGCCGCCGAGGGGGCCCGCCGATGACCGGCTCGACTCTGGCAGGCGCCGTCAACTCGGCGCTGCGCGACGCCATGGCCGCCGACGAACGCGTCGTGGTGTTCGGCGAGGACGTCGGACGGCTCGGCGGGGTGTTCCGGGTCACCGACGGCCTGCGCGCCGAATTCGGCGCGGAGCGCTGCTTCGACACGCCGCTCGCGGAGGCCGGCATCCTCGGTGCCGCGATCGGCATGGCGATGTACGGGCTGCGGCCGGTCGTCGAGCTCCAGTTCGACGCCTTCGCCTACCCGGCCTTCGAACAGGTCGTCAGCCACCTGGCCCGGATGGGCAATCGCACGCGCGGCCGGATGCGCCTGCCAGTCGTCGTCCGCATCCCCTACGGCGGCGGTATCGGAGCGGTCGAACACCACTCCGACTCCTCCGAGGCCTATGCGGTACACACCCCGGGGCTGCACGTCTTCACCCCGGCGACCGCCGGCGACGCCTACGGCATGCTCCGCGCTGCCATCGCATCACCGGACCCGGTGCTCTTCTTCGAGCCGAAGCGGCTCTACCACGTGCGAGCCGAGACCGATCCGGCCAAGGAGACGGTCGCGCCGATCGGAACCGCGGTGCTGCGGCGCGAGGGCGCCGACGCGGTCCTGATCGCGTACGGCCCGGCCGTTCCGATCGCCCTCGAGGCAGCCGCGGCGGCCCGCACGGAGGGCTGGGATCTCGCCGTCCTCGACCTGCGCACCCTGGTGCCCCTGGACGAGGAGACGATCTGCGATGTCGTGTCGCGCATCGGCCGCGCGGTCGTGGTGCACGAGGCGGCGGGCTTCGGCGGCTTCGGCGCCGAGCTCGCGGCGCTGATCGGCGAACGTTGCTTCGCGCGGCTCGCGGCGCCGGTGCGCCGGGTCACCGGCCTGGACATCCCCTATCCGCCGCCGCGGTGGGAGCGTCACCATCTGCCGAACGTGGACCGCGTCCTGGACGCCGTCGCGACGCTGGGCATCCGGTGAGGCCGGGCATCCCGAGGCTGGGCATCCGGTGAGGCTGAGCATCCGGTGGCTGGGCATCCGGTGAAGACGTGGGCGGGGGAGACCTCGGCGAGTGGGACGACGAAGACGGCGAAGGAGCACGGATCCATGAGCACCGAAGGCGGCGAGTTCCGGCTGCCCGATCTCGGCGAGGGCCTGACCGAGGCGGAGATCGTCGCGTGGCTCGTCCGGCCGGGCGACATGGTGGACCAGGACCAGCCGGTCGTGGTCGTCGAGACGGCCAAGACGACCGTCGAACTGCCCAGCCCCTGCTCGGGCGTGGTGGCGCGGATACACGGAGAGGCCGGCGACGTGGTCGAGGTCGGCAGTGTCCTGCTCTCGGTCTCTTCGCCCGCCCCGGTGCCGGGCATCGAGGCGCGCGCCGCGGTCCTCGTCGGGTCCGGGGCCGCGCCGGCATCCGGCGCGGCAAAGCGTGCCAGGGTGCTGCCACCGGGTGCGGCGTCGCCCACGCCGCCCGGCGCGCGCGACGCCCGCCCCGCGCCGCCGCGCGCCTCGGCCCACCGCCGGTACATCGCCGAGAAGTTGACCCGCGCCCAGCGCGAGGTCCCGGCAGCGACCTGCTGGGTCGACGCGGACGCCACCGGACTGCTGGCCGCGCGGGACCAACTGCGCGACGCGGGCGTGGGACTGCTCGCACTGCTCGCCCGGATCACCGTTTCCGGCCTGCGCCGCTTTCCCGAACTCAACGGCCGCTACGACGACGAGCGGGGCATTGCGGTGCCCGCTCCCGCCGTCCACCTCGGCATCGCCGTCGACACACCGCGCGGCCTGCTCGTCCCGGTCGTGCGCGACGCCCAGGACCTCGGGCTGACGGGCCTCGACGCCGAGATCAGAAGGCTGACGCTGGAGGCGCGCGAGGGCCGGATCGAGCCCGCGGCGCTGACCGGATCGACGATGACGCTGAACAACTTCGGCGCCTTCGGCGTGGACGGCTCGACGCCGCTGCTCAACCACCCGGAGGCGGCGATGCTCGGCATCGGCCGGATCGCCCGCAAGCCCTGGGCCGTCGGCGACGAGCTCGCGGTGCGCCACGTCGTGCACCTGTCGGTCACCTTCGACCACCGGGTGTGCGACGGCTCCGCGCCGAGCGGCCTGCTGCGCCACGTCGCCGACTGCGTCGAGCAGCCGCTGCGACTACTGCTGGACGAGGCCTGAAGGCGGGGAGGTGTTCGGCGTGAGCCACGAGGAGAACCACGACGGGAACCAGGGCGGGAATCAGGGCGTGAACCACGACGGAAGCGCGACCGTCGACCTGAACCGTGTGAACCTGTTCGACCCCCGGTTCCACGCGACGGGAGACCCGCACCGCGTGTGGGCCGCGATGCGCGAACGAGCCCCGCTGCATCGCCAGGAGCTGCCCGACGGCCGCTCCTTCTGGTCGGTCACGCGCTACCACGACGTGTGCCGCGTCCTCGGCGAGCACCGGGAGTTCACCTCGGAGCGCGGCAGCCTGCTGCATCAGCTCGGCACCAACGACGCAGCCTCCGGGCTGCTGCTGGTGGCCACCGATCCGCCACGGCACACGGAATTGCGGCGCCCGCTCAATCGGATGTTCTCCGCCACCGGACTTGCCGCGACGCGCGAGCGGATCCGCGCCGCGGTGCGCGGCATCCTCGCGCCCGCGCTCGACGTCGGCGAGTGGGACCTCGCCGAGTGCGCCGCGAAGCTCCCGATGGCAGTGGCGGCGCAGGTCATGGACATTCCCGAGGAGTACTGGCCCGACCTCGTCGCCTGGAGTGCGATGGCCGCCTCGCCCGAGGATCCGGCGCACGCGGTGCCCGACGGTTCCGCACTCCTGGTCGCCCACCACGGCCTCTTCGACTACTTCTCGCGCGAGTTCGACCGACGCTCCGGCACGCCCGGAGACGACGCGATCAGGCTGCTGATGACGATGCGTGGGGGTGAGCTGAGCCGCGAGGAGGTCGTCGTCAACTGCTACAGCCTCCTACTCGGCGCGAACGCGACGACCCCGCACACGGTGACGGGCACACTGCTGGCCCTCGCGGAGCGGCCCTGGCTCTACCGGCGCGCGGCCGCCGAGCCGGCGGCGATCCCGGGACTGGTCGAGGAGGGCCTGCGTTGGTCCTCCGCGGCGAGCTGCTTCCTGCGGCACGCCGTGGACGACGTGGAGATCGCGGGGGGCGTCGTCCCGGCGGGCGACCCCGTCGCCGTGTGGATCGGCTCGGCGAACCGCGACGCGACGGTCTTCCGCGACCCCGAGCTCTTCGACCCGACCCGCGGCGACAACCGCCACATCGCCTTCGGCTTCGGCCCGCACTACTGCCTGGGCGCGACGATGGCCCGGATCACGCTGCGCATCTTCTTCGAGGAGTTCCTCGGCCTCTTCGAGGAGATTGAACCCGCCGGCGAGCCGGTCCGCCTTGCCTCGAACTTCGTGTCCGGATACACGCGGGTTCCGCTGCGGACGCGCGTCCGGCGCTCCCTCGCCCGGCGCGCCGATGAGCCGATCGAGGCGACGTGCTGAATTCCACGGCCCCGCGCCTCGCCGAGCAGTGCGCGGAACCCGCGACGCACAGCACCGCGGTGCCCGGCGCCGCCGCGGCCGGCAAACGCTTCCGCGCCGCGGCGGGGGAGTTCCCGACGGGTGTCACGGTCGTCACGGCCGTCGTGGAAGGAGCCGTCTCGGGGATGACGGCGAATTCGTTCATCACGGTGTCCGTCGACCCTTTGCTCGTCCTGGTCTCCCTGGCGAACAGGAGCCGGCTGGCCCGCGCGGCGCACGCCGGGATGAAACTCGCGATCAGCGTCCTGACGCAGGATCAGCAGGAGATCTCCCGCTTCTTCGCCGACTCCGGCCGCCCCGTCGGCCAGGGTGCACTCGGTCCGAGTAACTGGACCGTCCAACGCGGCGCCCGGCTGCCCGTCGTCACCGACGCGGCGGCCTACTTCGACGGCCACGTCGACGCACTCGTACCTGCGGGCGACCACACCCTGCTGGTCGCTGCGGTGAGCGCCTTCAGCATGCCGGATCCGCGCGTCACGCCGCTCGTCTTCTGGCGCGGTGGCTATCACGCGGTCTCCGCCTGCCCTGGATAGGGGTCGGGACCAGGCGGGGTCGTTCCGACGATCTGTCGGCGTGATCCGACCGGCGCTGACGCTCCTCGGCGGTCAGCCGCGCACGTGCAGCCCGAAACCCGTGCGCCCCGCGGGCTCAATGGAGATGCTGGTGCTGGCCGCAGCCCCCGGAAGCCCCGCCGAGGACGGGCTGCGCCTACTCGCGGCCCTGGGCGCGGAGGGCGGCGACGCGCGCCACCGGGACGGGCATCCGGGCGACGCGCATCCCGATCACTTGGACGGGCTCTCGACCGTTGAGGTGCAGGCTTGACCAGCCGGGGCGTTGCGACGGTGTCAGTAGCCGAGGAGCCGAGAGGTGTCGAGTGCGAAGTTGAAGGGTTCGGGAACGTGGATCGGTTGGCCGAAGTCGGCGTCTTCCCGCATGCGGTAGCGGTCCCCGTCGATCTCCTGGAACAAGGTGACGGTCTTCTGCCTGGCGTCCACGATCAGGTAGAGCGGGATCCGCATGAGCGGGTAGTCCCGAAGCTTCCCGGTCCAGTCGTTCTCCGGGTTCGTGGGTGAGACGACCTCGACGGCGATCAGCGCGAGCTCAGCGGGTGTGGTGTTTTTCCCCGTCGACGCGGCGACCGCCGTCGACCAGGAGGTCGGCGCCGGTGACCCAGGACGCCTCATGGAGCTGCTGGTGCTGTCCGCCGCGCCCGGCAGCTCCACCGAGGACGGGCTGCGCCTGCTCGCGTCCCTGGGCGGCGCGGAGGGCGGCGACGCGCGCCACCGGGACGGGCATCCGGGCGACGCGCGTCCCGATCACTTGGACGGGCTCTCGACCGTCGACGTGCAGGCCTGACCGGCCGGTTGGCTTCCGCAGACGCGCAGTGTCACACCGGCCCCCGCGGCCGGGACCATGGGGGAGTAGTTGTCGTATCCCCAGTGGATGAGCGCCGTCGCGCGCTGGCCGCTTCCAGTGGAGATGACGGCGGTGTCCCCGGGGCTGCCGTTGGTGATCTTGGCCCAGGCGGCCTCGCAGTGCGGGCTGTAGCGCACATAGACGACCACCTCGCCGTCGTTGGCGGTGGTCAGGGTGCGCGCGTCGCTGTCGCAGCCCGACTCCTGCGGGTCCTTGCCCAGGCACCCGACGCCCTGGCACAGGACGCCGCCGCCCGCAACCGGCGATGCCGGGGCCGCCGCGGTGGTACGGGCAGGCGCACGGCTGACGCTGCCGTGGAGGAGGAACCATGCCCCACCCAGCACAAGTGCGACGGCGGGCAGGAGCAGGGCCAGCAAGGCGGCCACGGATCGGGACGATCCGCTCGGTGCTGGTGCTGGTGCTGGTGCTGGTGCTGGTGCCGGTGCCGGGTCGGCTTGGGCGACAGCTGGCGCACCGTCGTCCGCGGTCTGCGCCGGGCTCTCGCTTTCGCTTTCGCTCCCGCTCTCGACCTCTCTTCTGACGCTGTCCAGGAGGGCCCGTACCGTGTCGCGATCGCTGGCCACCACCGCCGTGAACCGGTCCAGCGCTTCGGGGGTGATGACGCGTTTGCCGTTGAGCCAGCGCTCCCAGGACGCTCTGCTGTAGTGGGTCTTGGCGGCGATGTCCGCCAGTGAGAGACCGCTGGCGTTCTTGAGGGCGCGGAGATGCTCCGCTAACGAACGTGCTGCCGGGGGCAGATCTGGCGGCAGGGGCTTCCGGTTCATGAAATTCGTCAACCTTGTCAGACGGCCTCCACCCTCGATTTTCGAGGGGTGAGGCTCTCCAATGCAGGCCCTTGTGAAGTATCAAATACGTGGTCAGAGCTCTGAGACAGCAGGCAGTGTCTCATGTCGATGTTCTGTCATCGAACTTGCTTGTGGCAAGGCTCCATAGTTGCCGACAAGCAGGCGGCAAACGCCTGCACTGTCAGAAGGAGACCCTGATGCGAGCACGAGCTCTTGTTGCCACGTTGGGCCTGCTGGGCGCCGCCGGTGCCGGCATCCTGGCCGGCGCGCCGGCAGCGATGGCGAGCGACGCGTGCCCGTCCGGCGCGACCTGCGCCTACACGGCACCGAACTTCACCGGTGACATGGGGCCGATCTACGGCAACAACAGCAACCTCACCATGTACAGCACCTTCCAGAACGTCGAGTCCATCTCGAACAACGGCACGCAGTGCGAGGACTGGGTGTTCCAGAACGTGAACCTGGGCGGCGCCTCGTTCGGGATCCCGATCGGCTACGTCAACAGCAACCTGTCCGGCACCGTGTTCTGGCACCACATCGACTCCAACCAGTGGTGCAACCAGTAGTGACGTCACGACACCTGCTGCCACTGCTCCTCGTGGCGCTGCTTGCCGCTTCCGGTTGCTCTGCGACCGGAAGCGGCAAGGCCGGGGCCACGACCACCGCCGGCACGACGCCCGCAGCCGCCGCGCAGTCCGGCGGCCGTCCCGTCGAGCCATTCGACGGCCTCGTCGAACAGCCCGCCGCCCAGCAGGCGTTGCTGCAGTTGGCGCAGAGCACGCTGACCGCTCAGTGCATGCGTCGCCACGGGTTCAGCTACCAGGTCGCGCGCCCGCCCGCGCTGGTCGACGACGCCGCCAACGGCGCCTACGACCTGGTCACCCCGGCGACCGCCGCCGCGGAGGGCTACGGCATCACGGACAACGCCCTGATCCGCCGTGCCGACAACGCCGTCGGGACGAGCGCCCAACCGGACGGCGACCGACCCGGTTTCATGTCGGCACTGGTCGGCACGGCGGCCCACCGGACCGTGCTCACCCTGCCGGACGGCTCGGACGTCTCGTACAACACGGACGGCTGCGTGACCACCGCCATCGTGCAGCTCTACGGGAACGCCTGGAACCCGGCGTACTACACCCTGGCCGACGCGACCCAGCAGATCCAGAACCAGGTCGTTCAGTCGCCGCTGTGGACCTCGGGCGTCAGCGCCTGGAGTCGTTGCATGAAGACCACCTACCGCGAGGACCTGGCAAGCCCTCAGGCGGCGCGCGCCGAGGCCGCCGCCTCCGTGGCCAACGCGGTGGCGAAAGCTCCGGCCGACGCCGGTCCGGCCTTCCTCGCCGGGGAACGCAGCAAGGAGATCGCCCTGGCATCGCAGGATGCCGCCTGTCAGGCCCAGATCGGCCTGGCCTCGGCGGCGGCCCGCGCGCAGCTCTCTCCCGAGCAGGCCGCCCAGGCGTCGTACCGCACGGACATGGCCACGTTCGCCGCCGATCTCCATACTGCTGTGGCACGTGCGCAGCAGTTGGTCGGCCGTTAGGCAATTGACCGAAGTCTCTTGGCATCAAGATCAGTTGACCGAAAGGACCGGAACTGGATGTTCACTTCTGACCGGGGGAGTCGCGTCCCCCGCTTACGTACCTGGCTCGCTGCGGTCGCGACCGCGTCGGCGGCGGGAGCGGGACTGCTCGCCTCAGCGGGACCCGCGCCGGCGTCGACCCCGCCCGCGCCGATTCCGCTGACGTCCGCATCCTGCCCGGCCGACATGACGCAAGGTGAGATCGACGGCTGTGTGACCGAGTTGCAGGACCTGCTCGACAGCCACGGCGCGAGTGTGGGCGTTGACGGTGACTTCGGTCCGGCGACGTTCACGGCGGTGGAGAACTACCAGGCGGCGCACGGGCTGTCGCGTGACGGCATCGTCGGACCGCTGACGAAGACGTCGTTGGACGCCACGACCGTTCCCGCGGCCGTCGCGTTGACGTCGGCGTCGTGTCCGACGGACATCGTCGAGGGCGAGATCGACGGCTGCGTGACCAAGCTGCAGCAGCTGCTCGACAGCCACGGCGCGAGTGTGGGCGTGGACGGTGACTTCGGTCCGGCGACGCTCGCGGCGGTGGAAAACTACCAGGCGGCGCACGGGCTGGCCAAGGACGGGATCGTGGGTCCCAACACCAAGGCGTCCCTGGACGGTTCCAGCACGTCGGCGCCCACGCCGATCGCCTTGACGTCCGCGTCGTGTCCGACGGACATGTCGCAGGGTGAGATCGACGGCTGTGTGACCGAGTTGCAGCAGCTGCTCGACAGCCACGGCGCGAGTGTGGGCGTTGACGGTGACTTCGGTCCGGCGACGTTCACGGCGGTGGAGAACTACCAGTCCGACCACGGGTTGTCGCGTGACGGCGTCGTCGGCCCGCAGACCAAGGCGTCGCTGGACGGGACGACCACGCCACCGCCTCCGCCGCCCGGCGGTGGGGTGTTGGCGAGGATCGTCAGCTATGCGCAGGCCATCGAGAACGGCGACGCCGAGACCGGCTGGGGCGGCGGCTACATCCAGTACGTCTGGGGCGGCGGCCACGAGGCTGCCCCTGGCCCGTCGACGGGCACCTGCGTCGGCGACCCGCAGTCGCTGGCCTGCTCCGACCCGGGCGCGATCGGCCTGGACTGCTCGGGTTTCGCACGCTGGGTCTACGACCTGGCCTATGGCAGCGACGTGCTCGGCTCTGGCGCCACCGGCGACCAGATCGCCGAGATGACCCAGGTCAGCTCGCCGGTCCCGGGTGACCTGGTGTTCTTCGGGAGCAGCGCGTCCAACACCGAGCACGTGGGCGTCTACATCGGCAACGGCCAGATGATCAACGCCTACGACACCGGCACGAACGTCCAGACCAACAGCATCTCGGCGGGCGGCAACCTGGTGGGCTACTACCAGTACTGAGTGACGCCGTACTCAGCCACGCCGGAGCTCGGACCACGACACAGGGCCCATCCCACTGTCTCCCGGTGGGATGGGCCTTCTCGGACCCGTATCGTGAACGCTATGACGACCATGTCCGAGCTCTGGGAGAGCTTCGAGCCTCCGGACGGCTGCCGTGCTGAGTACGTCGGCGGCAGGATCGTCATCCAGGCCAATCCGACCACGCTCCAAGACGCCATCGCCCGCAACATCGCACGCCAGGTCCCCGACGGCCGTGCTCTGGAGGCCTGGCAGGGGCGCGGCATCGAGCTCCACGCGGAGTCAAAGCCGCGTGCCGACGTGGTGATTGCCCGGAGCGAGGACATTCCGATGGATGCCCGGGACTGGCCCGCTCAGATCGTGGAGGTCGTGGTCGAGGTCGTCTCGGGAGGCAGGGATGCCTGGAAGGACGACTTCCTCATGAAGCGCAGCGCCTATCAGGAGGCGCGTATCCCGCGTTACCTGATCGTGGACCCGCGTGGGGGAAGCTGGCACCTGATGGAACTGGACTACAGCCAGGCCACGCCGGTGTACGAGGAGACCGGCAAGGGCGTCTTCGGAAAGCCGATTCCCCTGGGAGTGAGTGACGCGGACGGTGAGTTGGTGCTGCAGACCGACACGTGGCACCCATACCCGTCCAGTCAGCGCTGACGCCCTCCGTCCGCCGGAGCGCGCATCCCGGCGCGGACCCGGCGACCGCCGTCGACGAGCAGGTCGGCGCCGGTGACCCAGGACGCCTCGTCGGAGAGCAGCCAGACGATCGCGCGGGCGAGGTCCTCCGGCTCGCCGAGTCGGCCCAGCGGGGTCTGCCCGGCGAGGCCGGGCTCGTCGCGTTCCCAATAGAAGCGGGCCAGTTCGGTGCGGACCAGGCCGGGGGAGACAGCGTTGACCCGGACGTCCGGCGCGAGCTCGGCCGCGAGGTGGCGGGTGAGCTGCATGAGCGCTGCCTTGCTGGTCTCGTAGGCGGCCAACCCTGGGCCCACGCCGTGCACGCCCTCGGTGACGACGGTGACCACCGCGCCGCCGTGTTCGCGCATCCAGCCCTCCCAGGCCGCCCGGATCAGGGCCAGCGGGCCGTGGACGTTGACCGCGAAGGTCTCCTCCCAGGCGGCAGGGTCGCACTCGACGGCCAGGCAGCCCAGCGGCTGGTTGGCGCCCGCGTTGCAGACGACGTAGTCGAGCCGGCCGAAGGCCTCCAGCGCCAGGCCCGCCCAGCGCCGCACGTCCACCGGATCGCCCGCCGAGCCGACCGCTGCCAGCAGTCGGCCGGGGGCCGGGCCGAGGTCGTCCAGCGCCTCGTCCAGTCCGTCCTTGCCGCGCGCGCCGATCAGCACCGACGCCCCGGCCGCGAGCAACTCGCGCGCGACCGCGCGCCCGATACCGCGCGAGCCGCCGGTCACCACGGCGGCCTTGCCGTCCATCCGCATTCGGCCATGGTGCGCCCCGGCGCACGACTCGTCCATACGGAAAGAGTGTGACTGGAAGGGGAGTTGACGCTCCGGTAGGTTGACGGACGACGGGGGTGAAGCACGACAAGGGGGATGCCATGCCGCTTTCCGACGACTCGCCGCCAGTCGACGCACCGCTGGCCACCGCACCGCTGGTCAACGACGAGGCGTTCAAGGCCGACGCGCACGCCCGCTACGCGGAGCTGCGCACCCACGGCCCGGTCCAGCGGGTCCGGCAGCCCAACGGGCTGGACCTGTTCCTGATCCTCGACCACGACCTGGCCCGTGCCGCGCTGATGCACCCGGACCTGCGCAAGGACCCCGAGATCGCCCGCGCCGCGCTGGACGCCGCCGGTGTCACCTCCTACCAGGGCCGGGGACAGGGCCTCGGGGCCAACATGCTGATGGCCGACCCGCCCGACCACAGCCTGCTGCGCGGCCCGGTCGCGCGCACCTTCACCCCGCGTCGGGTGGAGGCGCTGCGCTCCCGGGTCCAGGAGATCACGGACGTGCTGATCGACGCGATCGAGGCCAAGGCGGCGGCGGGTGAACCGATCGACCTGGTCGAGGACTTCACCGCGCCGCTGCCGGTCATGGTCATCTGCGAACTGCTGGGCGTCCCGATTGACCGCCGGGACGACTTCCGACGCTGGACGCTGGCCGCCGTGGCGGGCAGCTCCTCGATGCCGTCCCCGGCGCAGCGCGAGGGCGCTGAGGCGCTCAACCGCTACTTCGCCGAGCTGTTGGCCGAGAAGTCCAAGGATCCCAGCGGCGAGGACCTGCTCTGCGCGCTGATCCGGCTCAGCCGCGAGGAGGAGGGCTCGCTCTCGGACGAGGAGCTGCTCGGTACCGCCGTCATCCTGCTCATCGCGGGCCATGAGACGACGGTCAACCTGCTCGGCAACGCCATGGCCGCGCTGCTGGACCAGCCCGGGCAGGCGGCGCTGCTGCGCGACCGCCCCGAGCTGCTGCCCGGCGCGGTCGAGGAGTTCCTCCGCTTCGACGCCCCCGTCGAACAGACACCGCTGCGGTTCGCCGCCGAGGACGTCGAGCTCGGCGGGGTGGTGATCCCGCAGGGCACGCCGGTCGTCGTCTCGCTGGCCGCTGTCGGCCGCGACCCCGGCACCGGTTCGGGCGGAGACCGGCTCGACGTGACCCGGGCCGACGTCAAGCACCTCTCCTTCGGGCACGGCATCCACTACTGCGTGGGCGCGCCGCTGGCCCGGCTGGAGGCCGTGGTCGCGCTCGGCACGCTGCTGCGCCGTCTCCCGCGGCTGGCCCCGGCCGTCCCCTACACGGAACTGCGCTGGACCGAGCGCGGCATCATGCACGGCCCGATCGCCCTGCCGGCGCTCATCGAGGGCGCCGAGGCCGCCGCCGAAACTGGGAAGTCAGCCGCGAAAGCTTAGAGAAATGTGACGGCACCCGGTTCTCCCTGGTCACGCGGGCAGGGGAGTGCTGGGATGGAACCATGCAGGAGAGCGGTGGTCAGCGGGGTGCGGGCACGCCCGTCGGGCGGCGGGTCGTGCTCGGCGTGCTCGCGCTCGGCGCGGCCGGGGTGGCGTTCGGGGCGCGGATCCAGAACGGGCTCGACAACGTGCTGGCCAACGTCAGCAGTCACGACCCGACGGGGCTGACGGGTCTGCTGCCGGGCGGTGACGGCTTCCGGTTCTACTCGGTCGCCGACTCCATCCCGCACCGCAGCGCCACGGACTACCGGCTCACCGTCGGCGGCCTGGTCGACCGCCCGGCCACCTACACGCTGGCCGACCTGCAGGCGATGCAGCAGACCCGGCTGGTCAAGGACGTGCAGTGCGTGACCGGCTGGCGGGTGCCCAAGGTGGAGTTCAAGGGCGTGCTGCTGAGCGACCTGTTGGACCTGTCCGGCGTCCAGGCCCAGGGCACGGCGCTGCACTTCACCTGCTTCGACGGCGTCTACACCGAGAGCCTCACCCTGGCCGAGGCCCGGCGGAGCGACGTGCTGGTCGCCCACGAGATGAACGGCGCGCCCGTCACCGACGCCCACGGCGGACCGGTGCGGCTCTATGTCGCGCCCATGTACTTCTACAAGTCGGCCAAGTGGTTGTCCGGGATCACCGTGACCTCGCAGGTCGAGCCGGGCTATTGGGAGCAGTACGGATATGACGTCGAAGCATGGGTCGGCAACTCCAACGGACGCAACGACGCCCCCACCTCCACCGGCTGACCCGGGGAGCGCGCCGGATCCGGAGTTCCTGCGCCGCTTCACCGTCGCCGAGCGCTGGGTGCACCGGACGACCTCGACGCTGATGATGGTCGCCATCCTCAGCGCCGCCTTCCTCTACGTGCCGCAGCTCGCCGAACTCGTGGGCCGCAGACGGCTGCTGGTGATCATCCACGAGTGGAGCGGGGTGCTGCTGCCGCTGCCGCTCGCCGTCGGCCTCTTCTTCCGCTCGGTCCGCGCCGACCTGCGGAGGCTGAACCGTTTCGTCCCCCAGGACCGGGGCTGGACCTGGCGCGCCATGCGCCACGGCACCCGCCGCGCGGGCCCGGCGGGCAAGTTCAACGCCGGGCAGAAGATGTACGCGGCGCTGATCACGGGGGCGACGCTGGTGATGGTCGGCACCGGGCTGATCCTCTGGTTCCCCAACCTCGCGGCGCTGGACGTCCGTACCGGGGCGACCTTCGTCCACGACTGGCTGGCGCTGGTCATCGGCCTCCTGGTGCTCGGGCACATCCGGATGGCCGCCAAGGACCCGGAGGCCCGCCGCGGCATGCGCACCGGCCGCGTCGGCCGCCCCTGGGCCCGCCGCGAACACCCGCTCTGGGCGCAGGAGATGGACGAACAGCGCCGACAGCAGGCGCAGCCGGGGGAGCCGGGGGAGCACCAGGCGGAGCCGGAGCAGCCCCCCTCGGACGGCGCCGCCTAGGCCCTGTCGTCAAACTCCCGCCGGGCCCGGTTCGCCTGGCACGCCCTTCTGCTGCGTTGTCGGATCGCCCAAGTACGGCCCAGTACGAGGGCGATCCTCCGCCTTGCAGCTGGCCGCACCAGACAACCCGGGCTGATCCGGCGCGAGTTTGACGACAGGGCCTAGGGCCTCTCGGAAGAGAGGCCCTCACCCTGCCCGGCTCGTTCGATCTTCGCCGCGACGCCGTCGAGGAAGGTCGCCAGCGTCATCCGGAACACCTCCGCGTCGTCGCGGAACAGCGCGGTCAGCCGGGGCGCGCTCTCGTGCAGCAAGGGGTACTCGTCCTCGGGCAGCATGCCGTACCTGACCGCCCAGGCGGCCTCGTCCTTGGCCTGCGTCGCCTTGTCGAGGGCTGAGAACGCGGCGCTGTACTGGGTCATCGCCAAGGTCATGTCCAGCAGCGAACGACAGCACTCCGCGGACTCCACGACCGGCAGGCCCGCCCGGTGCAGGACCGAGATCAACAGCTCGACGCTGTGTGTCTCGGCGGGGGAGGCGGTGGTGCGGGCGGCGGCGAGGACCGCGAGGGCGGGGCGGGCCAGGTAGGAGGCCCGGATGCTCTCCGCCGTGACGGTCAGCCAGGCACGCCAGTCGTCCGACGGTCCGTCGGGCAGGGCGGCGCGGGCCAGTTCGACGCCCTCCTGGATGGTGATGTCGGCCATCGCCAGTACCAGTTCGTCCTTGTCACGGAAGTGCCGGTAGACCGCTGTAGGGTCGGCGCCGAGCTCCTTGCCGAGCCGACTGAAGGTCAACTGGCCACCGCTCTCGGGGGAGCAGAGCCGAAGGGCTGCCTCCAGGATCGACTCCCGGGTGAGCGCGACGCGTCGCTTCGCCGTCTCGCCGTCCGCCTCTGCGCGTGCCGCCACGCGGGCCTCACTTCCTCGTGCTCGTCGGTTCGTTCACTGCCATCGGTGACTGCCATCGATGACTGCCGCCGGTCACTGCTGCTGACTACTGCATCCGATCGTAACCATGGGTCATTGTCAATGCCATTGACAGCAGCGTTGTCACGGGCTTTGCTACTCCACACATCCGGCAGAGCTTCCCCCGGTTCTCCCCGTCCCTGCCCTGGAGTGCGCCCGTGCACCGTGATCACCTCCCCGCTGACCTGGTCTTTCTCGGCGGGCCCGTCTACACCGTCGACCCCGCCCGTTCCTGGGCCGGAGCCGTCGCCGTCCGCGACGGCCGCATCGTGGCCGTCGGCCAGGACCACGAAGTCCGCCCCCTGATCGGCCCCGACACCGAGGTCGTCGACCTGGCCGGCCGGCTGCTGCTGCCCGGCTTCCAGGACGCCCACGTCCACCCGGTCCTGGCCGGGACCACCCTGCGCAGCTGCGACCTGCACCAGCTGGAGACGGCCGACGCGTATGTCGCGGCCGTCGCCACCTACGCCGCCGCCCGCCCCGAGGTCGCCTGGATCACCGGCGGCGGCTGGAGCATGGAGGCGTTCCCCGGTGGGACCCCGCACCGCGCCCTGCTCGACGCGATCGGCGCCGTCGGCGACAGGCCGGTCGCGCTCCCCAACCGGGACGGCCACGGCCTGTGGGCCAACAGCCGCGCGCTGGAGATCGCCGGGATCACCGCGGACACCCCCGACCCGGCCGACGGCCGGATCGAGCGCGACGCCGACGGCAGCCCGACCGGCATGCTCCAGGAGGGCGCCGCCGAACTGGTGCTGCGTCACATCCCCCCGATCACCGAAGAGGACTTCTACCAGGGGCTGTTGGCCGGTCAGGCCTACCTGCACTCCTTCGGCATCACTGGCTGGCAGGACGCGGCGGTCGGCCCGGCCTTCGGCCCCGGCGACGTCTACGGCGCGTACCTGCGCGCCGACCGCGAGGGCACGCTCACCGCACGGGTGCGCGGCGCGCAGTGGTGGGACCGGGCAGGCGGGTTGGAGCAACTGCCCGGCTTCCAGGAGCGCCGCGCCGAGGCCGAGCGCAACGGCGAGCGGTTCCGCGCCGGGTCGGTCAAGATCATGCTCGACGGCGTCGCGGAGAACCACACCGCCGCCATGCTGGAGCCCTACCTCGACGGCTGCGGCTGCTCCTCCGGCAATGCCGGGCTCGACTTCGTCGACCCCGAGAAGCTCGGCGGGTACGTCGCCGAGCTCGACGCCGCCGGGTTCCAGGTGCACTTCCACGCGCTCGGCGACCGCGCCGTGCGCAACGCGCTGGACGCGGTCGAGGAGGCGCAGCGGCGCAACGGCGACCGCGGCAACCGGCACCACCTGGCGCACCTCCAGGTGGTCCACCCCGACGACGTCGCCCGCTTCCGGAGCCTCGGCGCGACCGCCAACATCCAGCCGCTCTGGGCCTGCCACGAGCCGCAGATGGACGAGTTGACCATCCCCTTCCTCGGTGAGCGGCGGGCCGGGTGGCAGTACCCGTTCGGCTCGCTGCTGCGTGCCGGCGTCATGCTCGCCGCCGGTTCCGACTGGTCGGTCTCCACGCCGGACGTGCTGGCCGGCGTGCACGTCGCGGTCAACCGCACGGGGGAAGAGGACCCGAACCGGGTCTTCGGACCCGAGGAGCGGATCGACCTCGGCTCCGCGCTCGCCGCCTACACCGCGGGCACCGCCCGGGTGAACCACCTCGACGACGTCACCGGTTCGATCCGGCCGGGCACCTACGCCGACCTGGTCGTGCTCGACCGCAACCCCTTCGACGGACCGTCCCAGGCCATCGCCGAGACCCGGGTGCTGCGCACCTACGTCCAGGGCGCCCTGGTCCACGCCGCCGACAGCCCAGCCGACGCCCCCTCGAACTGACCCGACCGCCGAGGAGACCCCCACCATGACCTCAAGGACCTCCAGAACCTCCGGACCGCTGCTCCGCGCCGTGCTCTCCGGTACCGCGGTCGCCCTGCTCGCCACCACCACGGCGTGCAGCTCGGGCGGCGGCAGCACCCCGGACGCGAAGAGCAACTTCTCCACCGCGCAGGTGACCACCGCGCCCGGGACCAAGGCGCTGTCCTCGCTCACCTGGTCCGGCGACTACCGCGCGCCCTACTCCGAGGACCCGATCAAGACGGCCGACTACCCCGAGGAGACCATCCTCGGCAACGTCTGCGAGCCGCTGATCCGGGTCGCCGCCGACTACTCGATGCATCCGGGCATCGCCAAGTCCTGGACCCAGCCCGACCCGGAGCACGTCGTGGTGAACCTGGACCCGCGTGCGAGGTTCAGCGACGGCAAGCCGGTCACCACCGCCGACGTGGTCTACAGCCTGGCCCGCAACATGGACCCCAACGAGGCCAGCAACTACGCCGACTCCTACAACGACGTCGCCTCGATCAAGGCGACCGGCCCGGAGCAGGTGACCGTCGCGCTCACCAAGCCGGACTACATCTTCACCCGTCAACTCGGGATCCTGGGCGCGGCGATCGTCGAGAAGGCATTCGCCGTCAAGGCCGGAGCGAACTTCGGCAACGCCAACGTCGGCGTGGTCTGCTCCGGCCCGTACACCATCGCCTCCTTCGACGGCACCAACGAGATGGTGCTGAAGAAGAACCCGGACTACTGGGACCCGAGCCACGCGGGCAAGGCGGACACGGTCACCTTCACATTCCTCTCCGACCCGTCCGCGCTGGCCAACGCGCTCTCCTCGGGCTCGCTCCAGGGCGCGTTCGACCTGGCCGCGTCGACCATCCCGCAGCTGAGCAAGGCCGCCGCGGGCAAGCTCTACATCGGCGGCGCGGGCTCGACGACGCAGAACATCGATCTGGTCGTCTCCAGCTTCAGCGGCGGCCTCGCCGACGCCCGCACCCGGCAGGCGCTGTCCATGGCCATCGACCGGCAAGGCATCGTCAAGGCGCTCTTCGACGGTGCGGCCGATCCGCTCTACTCCGTTGCCGGTCCCGGCTTCTGGCTGGGCAACCCGGCGCAGTCCACCTACCAGGCCGCCTACGACAAGCTGGTCAAGGGTCCGGACGTCGCCGGCGCCACCAAGCTGGTGCAGCAGGCGGGCGCGACCGGAAAGACCGTCACCATCGCCTACGCGGCCAGCACGCCGTCCCAGGCGCAGCTCGCCGAGGTGCTGCAGCAGACCGGCGAGCAGATCGGCCTCAAGGTCAAGCTGGCCGGCCTGCCGGACCAGCAGTACGGCAACCTCTTCACCGACCCCAAGGCGCGGTCCGGCTACGACGGCTTCCTGACCATCAACTACATGGAGTTCCCCGAGGCCGCGACCATGTACGCGAGCTACGCGGCCAAGACCGGGGTGCAGAACTTCAACGGCTACGCCAACCCGGCCGTCCAGGCCGCGCTCGACGCCGCCCAGGCCACGAACGACCCGACGGCCCGCGCCCAGGCCGTCATCAAGGCGCAGGACATCCTGGGCACCGATCTGCCCTGGATCCCGATCGTGGCACCGCGCGCCCTGCTCTTCCAGAACAACGGCGTCACCGGCGCCCCGCTGACGTTCTCCTACATGGACAACGCCTGGGTCAGCGCGATCGGGGCGCCCTGATGGGCCGGCTCCTGCTGCACCGCCTCGGTGGCCTGCTCACCACGCTCTTCCTGTCCAGCATCCTCATCTTCGGCAGCCTCTACCTCGCGCCCGGCAGCCCGGAGAACGTGCTCTTCGGCAACCGGATGCCGAGCCCCGCAGTCCGTGCGGCGGTCCGGCACCGGCTGCACCTGGACCAGCCGCTGCCCGTGCGCTACTGGGACTGGCTGACCGGTGTCGTCCACGGCGACCTCGGCACCTCGATGGTGACCGGCCAGCCGGTCGCCGACCGGATCGGCGCAGGGCTCGGCAACACGCTGCTGCTGGTGCTGATGACGATGGTGCTGGTCGTCGTGCTCGGCATGGGCATGGGTCTGGCCGCGGCGCTGCTGCCCGGCCGCGTCGACGGCGCGGTCAGCGCGCTCACCTCGGTCTCGGTCACCGTCCCGCCGTTCGTCGCGTCCGCGCTGCTGATCTCGGTCTTCGCGGTCAAGGCGGGCTGGTTCCCGGCCTCCGGGATCGGCGACGGCCTGGGCGGCAAGCTCGACGGGCTGGTGCTCCCGGCCGTGGCCATGGCCGTCATCTCCTGCGGCTTCCTGGCCCGGGTCACCCGCAACGCGGTCCGCGAGCAACTGGAGCGCGAGCACGTGCAGACCGCGTTGGTGCGCGGCCTGCCGCGGACGACCGTGCTCCGCAGCCACGTCCTGCGCAACGCCATGCCACCGATCATCACCGCGATCGGCCTGCTCACCGCCGGGACCTTCGCCTCGACGCTGGTCGTCGAGTCGGCGTTCGCGGTGCCCGGGATCGGGCAGCTGACCATCCAGTCGGTGGCGCAGAAGGACTTCCCGGTCGTCCAGGCCGTGGCGTTGATGCTGGTCGCCGCGTTCGTGCTGTGCAACGCGGCCAGTGACCTGATCCAGGCCCTCGTCGACCCGCGCCTGCGCGAGGCAGGGAGCAGCTCATGAAAGCCGGGCACCTCATGAAAGCCTTCTTCACGCGTACGTACGGCCAGTTGGGCCGCTCCGGCACGGTCGCCGCGGTCTTCCTGGCCGTGGTGCTGCTGGTGGCGCTCGCCGCGCCGCTGGTCGCCCCGGCCGACCCCAACCAGGCCAACCTGCTGGACGCCTACGCCGGTCCGTCCGGCAGCCATCTGCTGGGCGCGGACGGCATCGGCCGCGACATCCTCTCCCGGCTGATCTACGGCTCGCGGACGAGCCTGCTCGGCCCCGCGCTGGTCGTCGGCGTGGCCCTGCTGATCGGCATTCCGCTGGCGCTGGCGGCGAGTTGGTACGGCGGGCTGGTCGACGGCGTGGTGGCGCGGATCTTCGACCTGGTCTACGCGCTCCCCGGCCTGCTGCTCGCCGTGCTGACGGTGGCGCTGTTCGGGCCGGGGCTCACCCCGGCGGTGGTGGCGCTGTCCATCGCCTACATCCCCTTCCTGGCCCGGATCGTCCGAGCGGCGGCGCGGCAGCAGCGGGTCAGCCCGTACGTCGACGCGCTGGCGGTGCAGGGCTTCGGCGCGGTCCGGATCACGGTCCGTCACATTCTGCGCAACATCATGCCGGTGGTCGTCGGCCAGGCCGCCATCGCCTTCGGCTACGCGCTGCTGGACCTGGCGTCCCTGTCCTATCTGGGGTTGGCCGTCCAGGCGCCCACGCCCGACTGGGGCGTGATGGTCAGCGACAGCGACGCGCTGCTCAAGGGCTACTGGCTGCCGGTGATCGCGCCGGGCGTGCTGATCGTGCTGACGGTCCTCGCACTGACCGTGCTGGGCGCCCGGATCAGCGGCGAGAAGCCGCCGGGCTACCTGCGCCGGGCCAGGAGGCAGCGGACGGCTCCCGCCGCGGTGGGAGCCGCTGAGTCGAACGACAAGACCCCGGTGGGAGCCGCGAGATGAGTACACCCCTGCTGGAACTGTCCGGCCTGACCGTCGACTTCGCCACAGACGACGGCGGCTCGCGGACCCTGCTCGACGGCGTGGACCTGACCCTCGCGCCCGGCGAGGCGCTCGGCCTGGTCGGCGAGTCGGGCTCGGGCAAGTCGATGACGGTCCGCGCGGTCACCCGGCTGCTGCCGCCCGCCGCGACCGCCTCCGGGACCGTCCGCTTCGAGGGCCGCGACGTCGGAGCGATGGACGCCGCCGCACTGCGCGGTTACCGCGACGGCGGTGTCGGCATGGTCTTCCAGGACCCCCGCGCCCACATCAACCCGACCCGGCGGATCGGGGCCTTCCTGATCGAGGCGCTGATCAAGAACCGCGGCCTGAAGAAGAAGGAGGCGCTGGCCCGGGCCGAGGCGGTGCTCGCGGACGTCGGCATCGACGACCCCGCGCGGCGACTGCGCCAGTACCCGCACGAGGTCTCCGGCGGCATGCTCCAGCGCGTGATGATCGCGTCGGTGCTGCTCGCCGAGCCCCGGCTGATCCTGGCCGACGAGCCGACCACCGCGCTGGACGTCACCATCCAGCGCGAGGTCGTCGCGATCCTCGACCGGCTGCGCCGCGAGCGCGGCATGGGGATGGTCTTCATCACCCACGACCTCGATCTGGCCCTCGCCGTCTGCGGGCGCGTCGCGGTGATGTACGCGGGACGGATCGTCGAACTGCGCAGCGCCGAGACGCTGCACGAGCGCGCCGCGCACCCGTACACCTTGGGCCTGCTGGGCTCGCGTCCGGCGATCGACGAGCGGGCGGAGCGGCTGCGGGCCATCCCAGGCCGCCCGGTCTCGGCCTTCGAGGCGGGTCCCGGCTGCGCCTTCGCACCGCGGTGCGGCTTCGCGGTGGAGGACTGCCACAGCACTCCGCAGCAGCTGACGGAGTTCGACGGTGGCCTGGTCCGCTGCGGTCGGCTTGCGGAGATCCACCCGGACCGCATCAGTGAGGAGGCGACCGCATGAACGCCGTTGAGGTGCGGGGCCTGAACAAGTTCTTCAAGGCCCACCACGCCGTCGTCGACGTCGACTTCACCATCCCGGCGGGCGGCTCGCTCGGGATCGTGGGGGAGTCGGGCTCCGGCAAGACCACCGTCGCCCGGATGCTGGTCGGCCTGGAGCGCCCGAGCAGCGGCACCATCGCGGTCATGGGCCGCGACCGGAGCCGTCCCGCGCGCGGCGGCGGCGAACGCAACGCCCGCGCGCGGGAGCTGCAGATCGTCTTCCAGGACCCCTACACCTCGCTGGACCCGAGCCAGAGCGCGCGGGCGGCGGTGGAGGAGGTGCTCCGGCACCACGGCGGCCTTTCCGCCGCCGAGCGTGCGGAGCGGCTGACCGAGCTGGTCGACCAGGTGGGCCTGACCGAGCGTCAGGCCCACGCCAGGCCACGCGACCTCTCCGGCGGCCAGCGTCAACGCGTGGCCATCGCACGAGCGTTGGCGGCCCGGCCGAAGGTGCTGGTGCTGGACGAGGCGGTCTCGGCGCTGGACGTGTCGATCCAGGCGCAGATCCTCAACCTCCTGGCGGACATCCGCCAGGAGACCGGGATCGCCTACCTGCTGATCTCGCACGACCTGGCCGTGGTCCGGCAGCTGTGCGACACCGCGCTGGTGCTGCGGCGCGGGCAGGTGGTCGAACAGGGCGACTGCGCGCGGATCCTGGACGATCCGGCGGAGGAGTACACCCGCGCCCTGCGCGAGGCGGTCCCGGTCCCCGGCTGGACCGTGGGGGGCTGACCGTCAGGCGGGCCGGACGGTGACCGTCAGCACGGTCCCCGGCCGGGCCGACGGGACGGAGATGTCCGCCGTCCCGTACCAGCCGTCGTGCGGCTGGCGGACGTCGAGGTGGGTGCGGGCCGACCCCGCGCCGGTGACCGCGATCGCCGCTCCGCCGGGGTAGACCGAGGGCGGCAGCACGACCTGGGTGGGGGCCTTCACCGTGCTGGTGCGGTACTGCAACGTCCACACCCCGGTCGCCGCGTCGTACGAGTCGCTGACCGGGCTGCCCGCCAACGCCCGTGCGTAGGGCGCGAAGACGGGCGCGTCGCCGGGGTGCGGGGTGCCGTCGGGGCCGAGCGGGGTGTAGCCGCCGTTGCCCTCGCCCCAGTACCACATGGTCCAACCGGCGGCGAACTGCCGCATGGCCGCGACCTGTTGGGCGACGAGCTGGGTGTTGCCCGGTCGGTCCGCATCCGGCGGCCCCCACTCGCCGACCAGGACCGGCATGTGGTGCGCCGTCGGATAGGCGGTGATGGCGGAGAGGTAGTTCTGGATGAAGCCGTCCGCCGGGTTCCAGTCCTGGCCGTTCTCCACGTTCGTGTCGTAGAAGTGCGGCGCGTACCCGATCCGTGGCGCGCCGTGCCGGGGATCGGTGAAGCCGGGCAACTGCGTCGGGACGCCCTCGCCGACCAGCACCGTCGGCTCGACGAAGATCCAGGAGCCGGAGTCCTGGCTGCGCACCGCCGCGATCAGCCGCCGGTACATCGCCGCCAGCCGTCCCTGCTCCAGCGCGGCTGAGGCGGCGATCTGGTTCGCCGGGTCCGTCGGGTCGCCCGCGATCGGGCCGCTGGGCTCGTTGAACAGGTCGTAGCCCAGCAGCGAGCGGTGGCCGCGCAGTTCGCGGGCGACGTGGGCGTAGAAGTCGGCCTGGTCGAGCCGCAGATCGGCGTCGTCGTAGAGGTGGGTGAAGGCGCGCTGGACGGCGGGCTGGAAGTACCCGGCGAACCAGTCGCTCGGGTCGGGCACAAAGGGCAGGCCGTCGTCCCGGGTGGCCCAGAGCGGCGCGCCGTCCGGGCTGCCGCCGTCGTACTTGGGGCCGAAGACGTCCTGGTGGAAGTCGATCACCACACGCAGTCCGTAGCGGTCGGCGGCGTCCAGCAGGGTCTGCAGCTTGCGGAACTCCGCTTCGTCGTAGACGCCGCGCTGCGGCTCCAGCCGCGCCCAGGTGATGTCGAGACGGATCAGGTCGAAGCCGTGCGCGGCAATGGCACGGATGTCGGCGGGGGTGGTCTCGTCGTACTTGTCGACGTTGAAGCCGCGCAGGCCGAGCAGCCGCCCCTGGTCGTCGGTGAACCCCAGCGGCCCGGCGGCGGGGACGGACGCTGCGGCGACGGCTGGAACAGTGGCCGGGCGGGCGGTGGCGATGGCGGGTGCAGCGAGGCCGGCGGCCAGTGCGAGGGCGATCACTGCTGCGGAGCGACGGGCGCGCAAGGGCACCTCCGAAGGGGGCGGGCCGGGGGAAGCAGTCCGATGGCCGCCGATCATGCTCCCCGGCTCCCGCAGGCGCAAGGCTAACGCGAGTATTCCTCATGTTTTCTTGTCGACGCCGCTCCCTGCCGCGCCTCCTTCTCCGCCTCCTTCTGCCCCGGCTTCCACGTCCGCTGCCGGGCGATGTCAGTGCCGTCCCCGATACTCGGACCCATGACCGCACCGGAGCTCGACCCCGCCCACCTGCGCGCCTGGTGGGCACACCGCCAGGGTCTCGACGGCTCGCTGTCCGGGGCCGACCCGGCCACCGTGCTGACGCGCTCCGGCTGGGCCAGGTCCGTGGGGGGCGCCGCTCCCTACCTCGGGCTCTTCGCCCGTGCCGGGCTCTCGCGCGAGGTCGTGGACGAGGCCGTCGCCGCGCTGGAGATCCACGAGCTCCCCTCGGCGCGCGGCTGCACCTATGTCCTCCCGGCCGCCGACTTCGCCCTCGGCCTCACCCTCGGCGCGGGCGCGCCCGAGGGCGAGCTCGCGGCAGCCCGCAAGCACCTGGGTGTGACCGACGCCGAGACCGACGCGCTGCGGGCCGCCGTGCTGGCCGCGCTGGAGTCGGCTCCCGGCCCGCTCGACCCTGCCCGGATCAAGGACGCCGTCGGCGACGCGGTCCGCAGCCTGGGTGAGGCGGGCAGGAAGCGCGGCACCGCGACCACGCTCCCGCTCGCCCTCGGGCTGCTCCAGGCGAGCGGTGAGATCCGCCGCGCCCCGGTCAACGGCCGACTGGACCAGCAGCGCTACGGCTATGTCCGCTGGCAGGCAAGGCCGGTGGGGGTGGCGGAGGCCGACGTCGAGCTGGCCCGGCGCTACTTCGCCTGGGCCGCGCCGGCCTCGCTCCCGCACTTCCGCTGGTTCTCCGGTTTCACCGCCGCCCGAGCCAAGGCCGCGATAGCGCCGCTCGGCCTGGCCCCGGTCGAGGGCACGGACCTGCTGCTCCCGCCCGAGCTGGCCGAGGAGTTCTCGGCCTACCGACGTCCCGAGAAGCCGCACTACGCGCTACTGGCCGGGATCGACGGTATCCACCTGCTCCACCGTGACCTCGTCCGCCTGGTCGACCCCGCGGACGCCGAGCGGCCCGTCCCGGGCGCCAAGGCCGGGCGGGTCTTCGGCTCGGACGCCGACCCGCAGTGCCACCTCGTGGTCGACCGCGGCCGGATCGTGGGGTTCTGGGAGTACGACACCGAGCGGTCCGAGCTGGTCCACCAGCTCTTCGTCCCGCTCGACGCCGCACTCCAGGACGCGCTGACCCGCACCGAGGCCTTCGTCCGCGACCAGCTCGGCGACGCCCGCGGCTTCAGCCTGGACTCGCCCAGGAGCCGCGTGCCCAAGATCGCCGCGATGCGCGGGGCGGGCGGCAACGGCTGAGGAACCTCCGCCGTACAGCGGGCTGACAGTGCACGGCCATGCCCCTATGCTGACGCCACCTCCAGCAGAGGGTCCGTCAAGGGAGCACTGGGAGCAGCCGTGACGGTGAGCACCGGCAGTCCGCTCCACCCGGTCGGTCAGCTCAGTCCGCTCAGCCCGGCCAATCCGCTCAGCCCGGTCGTGCGCCTCGCCATGGTGGTGCCCCGGACGCTGGGCGCCGCCTACGCCGGACTGCTGCTGACACTCGCCCCCTCACACACGGACCTGCTCTTCGCCTGGACCATGTCCCCGGTCACCGCCACCCTGATCGGCGCCGGGTACGCGGGTAGTTGCGCGATGCTCTGGCTCTGCGCCGCCCGTGCCCGGCAGTGGGCCCAGGCGCGGGTCAGCGTGCTCAGCTCCTCCCTCTTCATGCTGCTGATGCTGGCCGCGATCCTGCTGGACCGCGGCACACTGCACTTGACGGGCGGTCAGCTCTTCGCCGTGCTCGCCGCGTACGGCTGGCTCGGCTTCCATCTGCTCGCGCCGCTGAGCGGAGCGGTGGGGCTTGGCGTGCAGCGGTTCGGGGCTGCCGGTCGTTCGGTGTCCCGCACGGCTCCGCGGCCCGGGCCGATGCCGTGGTGGGTGGCGCTGCCGACCGTCTCCTCAGGCTTCTTCCTGGCCGTCCTCGGCGGCCTCCTCTTCGCCTCACCCGGCTGGGCCGCCCGGAACTGGCCCTGGACGGCGGGTCAGCTCGACATCCGGGTGCTCGCCGCGTTCGCGCTGACGTTCAGTATCGCGATGCTGATGACCGTCCGCGACCGGGAACTGCAGCGGGTACGCCACGGTATGGTCGCCCTGGTGGTCACCGGGCTGCTCGGGTTGGCCGGTCTGCTCCGCTACGCGGACCAGGTCCGCTGGGGCTCGGTCGGCGCGTCGGGCGTGGTCGCGGTGCTGATGCTCCTCCTCGGCCTGGGTATGTCCGGCCTGGGGCTCTCCGTCGTGCTGCCGCAGGCCCTGCCGCCGACCACGCGACGGAATGCATCGCCGACCGCACCGATCGCGCCCCCGGTTGCACCCTCGGTCGCACCGTCGGGAGCCCTCGGCGGACCGGAATCCGGTGCGGGCAACCCCGCTTGAGTAGGTGTCAGTGTTGCGGGGTACTCTCTCCAACTGGACGGACAGTTGCACACCGACCTCACGGGGCGGATAGGCTTCGCACACGGCCCTGGTGCCTTCCAAGGGGTGGGACATGGAACAGATGCAACAGCTGCGCAGGCCGCGCATTCCTGCGGTCCAGTGCGGCACGGGTGTGGCGAGCCGTCGGCTCGACCGGCACCTCGCGGTGCTCGGCGCGCCCGCGCTGCCGCAGATCGAGGTCGCCGAGGCGGTCGGCCTGATAAGGGAGCTGACGCCGCGCGGCATTTCCGTCAACGAGCCTGCGGTTGCGGCACGCCCCAACCGCTTCTCGCGCACGGTCCTGCTGGCTCCGCTGCGTCGGCTCTCCCGTTCGCTCTTCGGCAGCCGGGGGCGGTAACCCGCGGCTCCGCCGGGCCACGGCGGGTGGGGCGTCCCCGTGACGCGCTACTCCGCCGTGGCCTGCTTCAGCACGACCTGGTACGCCTTCTCCTCGCCCCGCTCCGCCAGCCGCCACCCCGCCGCGGTGCGCACCAGCCGGTCGACGTACCAGAGCCCGCACTGCAGCAGTCCGCCCTCGTCGGGCAGCTGCATCGGGTTGTGACACATCGTCCGCGCGGTGGCGCGGTCCCCGTCGATCTCGACCAGCATGTTCGCCACCAGATGCTGGGTGGCCGGGAACATCGGCAGCACCGACTCCAGGAACGCACAGATCTCGGGCACCGTCCCGCGCGGCCCGCCCATCGCCGTGTAGTCCACGACGGCGTCCTCGGTGAAGACCTCTTTCAGTGCCGCCCAGTCGCGGCCGTCCACGGCATGCGCGTAACGCGCGAACAGTTCCTGGATCTCCAGGCGGTCGGAGATCTCCTGAAGCGTCAACATGCGCGCCAGTGTGGGCGGGAGGCGCGGAGAAGTGAAGAGCAGGGCACTGACGGGCTGTGAGGTGATCACCGGATCGGGCTAGCGCAGGGGGCGCGGGGTCGCACGCGCTCCTACGTTCGGAGTGGTAGGGACCACGACGAGAGGCGCCAGTCATGCTCACACACCGACGTCCGACCATGCTCCTGCTGTGCGGCCTGACCGCGGCGACGCTCGCCGGCACGGCGGGCTGCTCCAGCAGCACGAAGGCGGCGGTCGGCAGCGCCGCCAGCGGCAAGGCCTCCTCGGTCGCCTCCGCCGCGAAGTCCGCGGCGGAGGGTGCGGCAGCCGGCGTGAAGGCCAGCGTGAAGGCCAGCGTCTCCGCGAAGGCGTCCTCGAAGGCGCTCGTGAAGGGCGTGACCGCGGGCGCGTTCTGCTCGGTGAGCGGCGAGAACGGCGAGACGCGCTCCGGCCAGGCGATGACCTGCAAGAAGGACTCCGCAGGCAAGGACCGCTGGACCTCCGCGGTGAACGCGTCCGCTTCTGCCTCGGCGGGCCAGTTCTGTGCGACCTCGGGCGCGACGGCGACCAACGGCAGCACGAAGCTCGTCTGCAAGGCGGGCTCCGACGGCCGCGACCGCTGGACGAAGCAGTAGGCAGCTCCTTCCGCAGACGGGAGGCTGCACCATCCAGGGGCGCGAGGCTCTGCTGATGTGCGGCTCCGCCGCGTGGGCGCGACGAGCGGGGCGTGTGCAGCCACCTGCGGGAGCGAACGTGCAGATGACGAACTCGTAACGAATACCCGTGAGTTCACCGGACGCTGCTCCGCGCCGGTGCCCGTCAGGGCCAGAGGCGCTCCCGCGTCCAGGTCCGGGTCCCGGGCTGCGCGGCCCGGTAGCGGAGGCGGACGTGGCCGCGTCCCTGGGCGCCCTGCCAGAACTCCACCGTGGTCGCGCGGAGCGTGAACAGCGCGTGCTGCGGATCCACCGCATCCGGCTCCGCCTCGACGCGGGCCAACGCGCCCGCGAACGCGCGTGGCAGCTCCGCCGGGTCGTGCAGCACCTCGCTCTGGTGACCGACCAGGCTCGCCGCGCGGGAGCCCGGGAGGCGGCTCAGGAAGTCCGCCGCGGCCGTGCCGGCGTCCGCCCGCTCCACCGGGCCGCGGATGCGGATCTGGCGGGCCTGCTCGCGCCAGTGGAAGCCGAGCGCGGCGTGCGGCTGCCCGGACAACTGCCGCGCCTTGGGACTGCCCGCGTCGGTGGCGAAGGTCCAGCCGTGCTCGTCGGCGTCGCGCAGCGCGACCACCCGCAGATCGGGGACGCCGTCGGCGTCCACCGTGGCGAGCGTCATCGCGTGCGGCTCCCGGACGCCCTCGGCGACGGCGCGGGTCAGCCAGGCGAGGAACAGCGGAAACGGTTCCTCGGGCGCCTGCCCGGGGTCGTCGGGGTCGAACCCGGGCAGTTCGCCCGCCATCATCGGCACGCCGAAGAGCAGCCGCCGCACCGGGCCGAGGCCCTCCCGAGGGTCCACGGCGTCGCCCGCAGGGGTCCCGCTCATGCGCGCAGCGCTGCGGCGATGGAGCGGGCCAGCCGTTCCAGGTACTTCTGGGTCACCGGCTCCCGGGTCACCAGCAGGTGCCAGTAGAGCGGGCCGGCGATCAGGTCCAGCGCCAGGTCGGGGTCGGTGCCGGTCGGGAGCTCGCCGCGGTTCATGGCCCGCTCGACGAGCGCGGCGCTGCTCTCGCGCTGGCTCTCGCGCAGCGCCAGGGCCAGCGTCCCGGCGATGTCGGGGTTGCGCGCGGCCTCGGCCAGCAGGTCGGGGACGATCTGCGCGGCCAGCGGGTGGCGCAGCACCCGGTAGACGACCTGGATCAGCAGCCGCAGGTCCAGCTCCAACGAGCCCGTGTCGGGGAGCACGACGCCGGTGGTGACCAGGTCGGAGACGACCTCGATCACCATCGGCAGCTTGGAGCGCCAGCGCCGGTAGACCGCCGTCTTGCCCACCCCGGCGCGCCGTGCCACGGCCTCGATCGACAACCGGGCGTAACCGGTGGTGGCCAGCTCCTCGAACACGGCGGCGCGAATGGCTTCGGTCACATCGTCGCGCAGCACCGCCGCCCCCGTGGGCTGCCGTTTCGCCTCTCCGGCCGCCGGGCTGGACGTTGCCTGTGAATCCGCTGGATCCGCAAGGGCGGCAGGCGTCGACTGAGTTCCCATATGCTCCCCTGTCAGCACTGGTGAGTGTCCGGCTCCGTTTTGTGAAGCCAACGCTACGCCAGCGTTGCGACGTTACGGTTGCGTTCCGTCGCCAGTCCCCGTTAGCGTCTCTTCAGGATGAGACGATACCGTTTCGTCCTGTCCAGTGGGACGGATGCTTGGGAGTAGCGTGTCCACGGTGTATGAGCAACGGGCGGCAGACATGGCCGACCCGGACGCGGGGCTCAGCCCCGCCGAGCTGGCGGCGAAGTACGGCCTGAAGCTGAGCGGCAAGCGCCCTTCGCTGTTCGAGTACTCCCGGCAGCTCTGGGCCCGGCGGTTCTTCATCGGCGCGTATGCCACCGCGAAGCTCGTGGTGCAGTACTCGTCGTCGAAGCTGGGCCAGGTCTGGCAGGTCCTGACGCCGCTGCTGAACGCGGGCGTCTACTTCCTGGTCTTCGGCATGCTGCTGGGGACGAGCCGGGGCATCCCCGACTACATCCCGTACCTGTGTACGGGTGTCTTCGTCTTCAACTTCACCCAGCAGGCGGTGCTGAACGGCACCCGTGCCATCTCGGACAACCTGGGCCTGATCCGCGCGCTGCAGTTCCCGCGTGCCTGCCTGCCGATCGCCTTCACGATCAACCAGCTCCAGCAGCTGGTGATCTCGATGGGCGTGCTCGGCGTGATCATCCTGGTCAGCGGCCTGCCGATCACCATGCACTGGCTGCTGGTGATCCCGATCCTGATCCTCCAGTCGTGCTTCAACGCGGGTCTGGCCATGTGGATGGCCAGGATCGGCGCCAAGACCAGCGACATGGCCCAGCTGATGCCGTTCATCATCCGCACCTGGATGTACCTGTCGGGCATCTTCTGGTCGGTCAGCACGGTCACCGCGCACCTGCCGCACCCGGCCGCCGTGGCGATCGACCTGAACCCCGCGCTGATCTTCAACGAACTGATGCGCTACGCCCTGATGGACTCGGTGCCGGCGAGCAGCCTGCCGCACCACGTCTGGGTGATGGCCGCTGCCTGGGCCGTGATCGGTGGCCTCGGCGGATATGTCTTCTTCTGGAAGGCTGAGGAGGAGTACGGCCGTGGATGACCAGGAGATGATCGACAGCGTGCTGGAGCCGCAAGGCCCGCCGCCCGCTCCCGACGAGAAGATCCCCACGGTGGTCGTGGACGACGTCCACATCATCTACAAGATCTACGGCGCCGGTGCCGGCAAGGGCTCGGCCACCTCCGCCCTGTCCCGGATCATGATGCGCAAGGCCTCGCCCGCGCTCAGCGAGGTGCACGCGGTCAAGGGCATCAGCTTCACCGCCTACAAGGGCGAGGCGGTCGGCCTGATCGGCTCGAACGGCTCCGGCAAGTCCACCACCCTCGCCGCCATCGCGGGCCTGCTCCCGCCTGCCTCCGGCGCGATCTACACGGACGGCCAGCCCTCGCTGCTCGGCGTGAACGCGGCGCTGATGAACGACCTGACCGGCGAGCGCAACGTGGTGCTGGGCTGCCTGGCGATGGGCATGACCTACGCCGAGGTGCGCGAGAAGTACCAGGAGATCGTCGACTTCTCCGGCATCAACGAGAAGGGCGACTTCATCTCGCTGCCGATGCGCACGTACTCGTCCGGCATGAGTGCGCGTCTGCGGTTCTCCATCTCGGCGGCCCGTACCCACGACGTGCTGATGATCGACGAGGCGCTGTCCACCGGTGACGCGGCCTTCCGCAAGCGGAGCGAGGAGCGCATCCGCGAGCTGCGCAAGGAGGCCGGTACGGTGTTCCTGGTCTCGCACAGCAACTCGACCATCCGCGAGACCTGCAACCGGACCATCTGGCTGGAGCACGGCGTCATCCGGGCCGACGGCGACACCGAGGACGTCGTCAAGGAGTACGAGGACTGGACCGCCACGCGCAAGTAGGACGCGTTCGACGGGATTTCGTCCGACCAGGACGTACCCGCACGTGTCCGACCCACGGGCCGACACCGACAGCCGCCGCGAGTACCCCTCGCGGCGGCTGTCGGCGTGAGGTCGTAGGCTGCGTGGACGTAGGGTGTGAACAAGATCGAAGCTATGTGTGAAGCGGCATGCCGTCATGCCCGGCGACGGGGTGAGGGGCCGGGCCAGGCGGTGGCCGCTGACCTGCAAGGCGTGTCCCCTGTGGGCAGCCTGTCAAGATCGGTGTAGAACGGGGGGGTGGCGGTCATGACGATGCGTCGGCAGCAGTCCGGTGAACACATGTCCGAGGAGTCCGCCGGGGAGACCCGGGCCGGCTCCTCCAGTGCGGTGCTCGACAAGGCGACTCGGGAGAACTTCCCGGTCGCCCCCTTCTTCCTGCCGTCCTACATGCGCCAGGGGCTGATGGCCGTCTACGGCTTCGCCCGGCTGATCGACGACGCGGGCGACGGCGACCTGCCCGACCCGCGCGGCACTGCCGAGCTGCTGGGCGTGGACTGGCAGCAGGAGCGCGACGAGGCGGCCGAGACGGCCTTCCGGCTGGCCCTGCTGGACGCCCTGGACGCCGACGTGGACGCCGCCTTCGAACGCGTGCTGCGCGGCAGCGGCGAGGGGCCGCGGCATCCGCTGATCGCCGCGCTGGTGCCGGTGATCGACGAGCACGGTTTGACCGTCGAGCCTTTCCGCGGCCTGATCGAGGCCAACCGGGTGGACCAGCGGGTCGCCACCTACCAGACCTTCGACGACCTGATGGGCTACTGCGAGCTGTCCGCCAACCCGGTGGGACGCCTGGTGCTCCAGTTGGCCCATCTGGCCACCCCGGAGCGCGTCCGCTGGTCCGACTCCGTCTGCAGCGCGCTCCAGGTGGTCGAGCACCTCCAGGACGTCGCCGAGGACCGGGCCAGGGGCCGGGTCTACCTGCCGCAGCAGGACATGAAACGCTTCGGCGTGACCGAACGGGAGCTCGACGCGCCGCACGCGGGTACGGCCCTGCGCGGCCTGGTGCTGTTCGAGTCCGATCGGGCCCGGGCGCTGCTCGACGAGGGCGCGCCGCTGATCGGCTCGGTCTCCGGACGGCTGCGGGTGCTGCTGGCCGGTTTCTCGGCCGGTGGCTACGCCGCGCTCGGGGCCGTCGCGGCAGCCGGGTACGACGTGCTCGCGGGAGCTCCCAAGGCCGGCAAGGGCCGACTCGCCGCAGAGGCGGCGCGCGCCCTGCTGCCCGGTAGGCCGGCGCGGGGGATTCGACCGGCGCGCGGGACCGGCAGTGGGGCGGACCGGCACGACGACGCGCTGCGGCGCAAGGAAGCGAAGGGTACGAGGTGAGTCGGCAGACCACGGCGTCCGACCCGGCGTCCGACCCGGCGGCCGAGCCGCTGTCACCCCAGGTGGCGGCGGCCTACCGGTACTGCGAGGCGGTGACGGGCAGCCAGGCCAAGAACTTCTCCTACGGCATCCGGCTGCTGCCGGTCGCCAAGCGCCAGGCCATGTCCGCGATCTACGCCCTGGCCCGCCGGATCGACGACATCGGCGACGGCGGCTGGTCCGACGCGCGCAAGTTCGAGGAGCTCGGCGCTACCCGGGGCCTGCTGGACCGGATCCGTGAGGGCGCGGTCGAGCCGGAGGACACGGACCCGGTCAAGGTCGCGCTGGCGCACGCCTGCTCGGTCTTCCCGATTCCGTTGGACTCCTTCGACGAACTGATCGACGGTATGGAGATGGACGTTCGAGGCACCTCGTACGCCAGCTTCGAGGAGCTGCGCCACTACTGCCGCTGCGTGGCGGGCACCATCGGCGTGCTCTCGCTCTCCGTCTTCGGCTGCACGGACCCCAAGCGCGGCGCCGAGTACGCCGACACCCTGGGCCTCGCGCTGCAGCTGACCAACATCCTCCGCGACGTCCGCGAGGACGCCCTCAACGGCCGGGTGTACCTGCCCGCGGAGGACCTGGCCCGGTACGGCTGCGAGCAGGGCTTCGGCCTGGACACGCCGCCGCCGGGGGCCGACTTCCGCGGCCTGGTCCTCTTCGAGGCGCGCCGCGCCCAGGGGTACTTCGACGAGGGCCTGCGGCTGCTGCCGATGCTCGACCGGCGCAGCCGCGCCTGCGTCGGCGCGATGGCCGGGATCTACCACCGGGTGCTGGAGCGGATCATCGCGGAGCCGGAGGCCGTGCTGCGCGGCCGGGTCTCGCTGCCCGGCTGGGAGAAGGCCTATGTAGCACTCTCGGGGCTGGTCGGAGGGCGTAGCTCTTGAACAACCGCCCGATCGTGTCCAAGCCGTTTGCCCGCTCGGCGTGGTGGGGAACCACTCGACGCCGCGCGGCGTCGAGGCCGACGCGGGTCGGCGAAGGGGGGTGGCCCGTATGAGCGGGCGGCTCGGCATGCGCAGGGCACTCGTCGTCGGGGGAGGTCTGGCGGGCATCACCGCCGCGCTGCGCCTGGCCGACGCGGGACTTTCCGTCACGCTGGCCGAGTCCCGGCCGCGGCTCGGCGGCCTGGCGTTCTCGTTCCAGCGCGGCGCGCTGACCGTCGACAACGGCCAGCACGTCTTCCTCCGTTGCTGCACGGCCTACCGCGGCCTGTTGCAGCGGCTCGGCGTGCGCGACGAGGTCTGGCTCCAGCCGCGCCTCGACGTGCCGGTACGCGACGTCAACACCGGCCGCTCGGGCAGCATCCGGCGCGACCCGCTGCCGGTGCCGCTGCACCTGGGCCGTGGGCTGGTCCGCTACCCGCACCTGAGCCTCGCCGAGCGTGCGGCGACCGGCAAGGCCGCGCTCGCGCTCAAGCAGCTCGACCTGGCCGACCCGGCGCTGGACCAGCAGTCCTTCGGCGACTGGCTGCGTGCGCACGGCCAGTCCGCGCGCGCCGTCGAGGCGCTGTGGGACCTGGTCGGGGTCGCCACGCTCAACGCGACCGCCGACGAGTCGTCACTGGCGCTGGCCGCCATGGTCTTCAAGACCGGCCTGCTCTCCGAGCCCGGCGCCTCCGACATCGGCTTCGCCCGGGTGCCGCTGGGCCGGATCCACGACGACATGGCGCGCGCCGCACTGGAGCGCGCCGGGGTGCGGGTGCTGCTGCGCGCCCGCGCGGTCGAGGTCAAGCCCGACGGCGAGGGCCGCCACCTGGTCCAGCTGGAGGGCGAGCGTCTGATCGGCGGCGCCGAGACGATGACCGACGTGGACGCCCTGGTCCTGGCCGTGCCGCAGGACGCCGCGCATGCGCTGCTGCCGCCCGGCTCGCTGGCCGAGCCGGAGAACCTGCTGCAGCTCGGCTACGCGCCCATCCTCAACGTGCACGTCGTCTACGACCGCCCGGTGCTGGACCGGCCGTTCCTGGCCGCGCTCGGTTCGCCGGTGCAGTGGGTCTTCGACCGCACGTCGCACTCCGGCCTGACGGGCCCCGGCCAGTACGTCGCGCTGTCGCAGTCCGCCGCCCAGGCGGAGATCGACCTGCCGGTGGCCACGCTCCGGCAGCGCTACCTGCCCGCGCTGGAGCGGCTGCTGCCGCGCGCCCGCCAGGCGGAGGTCACCGAGTTCTTCGTGACCAGGGAGCGCACCGCGACCTTCGCGCCCGCGCCCGGCACCGCCCGGCTGCGGCCGGGGCCGCGCACCTTGACCCCGGGTGTCCACCTGGCCGGTTCGTGGACCGCCACCGGGTGGCCCGCGACCATGGAGAGCGCCGTGCGCAGCGGGACGGCCGCGGCTCGTAGCGTCCTGAGGGAGCTGTGATGACCGACGTTCAGACGCAGGCCGAAGAGCACAATGCCGAGCACAACACCGGGCAGCACGAGCCCAGAGCGAACGGAGAGGGTACGAGCGTGGTAGCGCGCCCCGATCAGGCACCGACGGCGGAGGCAGTCGACGTGCTGTCCCTGCTCGACCACGGCAGGACGCTGTGCACCCCGGTGCTCAGGGAGGCGGTCGCCCGCCTCGCGCCGCCCATGGACGCGGTCTCCGCCTACCACTTCGGCTGGACCGACGCCGAGGGGCGCCCGACCAAGGGCGACAGCGGCAAGGCCGTGCGTCCGGCGCTGGCGCTGCTCTCGGCCCGTGCCGCGGGTGCGCCGGCCTCCGTGGGCGTCCCCGGCGGCGTCGCGGTGGAGCTGGTGCACAACTTCTCGCTGCTGCACGACGACCTGATGGACGGCGACGAGACCCGCCGTCACCGGGCCACCGTGTGGACCGTGTTCGGCCCGGCCCAGGCCATCCTGGTCGGCGACGCGATGATGGCGCTGGCCAACGCGATCCTGCTGGAGACCGCGACGCAGGGCACCGCCACCGCGGTCGACGCCGGGCGCGCGGTGCAGCGGATCACCACCGCCACCCTCAAGCTGATCGACGGCCAGGCCCAGGACCTCTCCTTCGAGCACCGCGACCGGGTCAGCGTCGAGGAGTGCCTGGAGATGGAGGGCAACAAGACCGGCGCGCTGCTGGCCGTCTCCGCCTCCATCGGCGCGGTGCTGGCCGGCATGGACGACAAGGCGGCGGACGCGCTGGAGCGGTACGGCTACCACCTGGGTCTCGCCTTCCAGGCCGTCGACGACCTGCTCGGCATCTGGGGCGAGACCGAGGTCACCGGCAAGCCCAACTTCGGCGACCTGCGCCAGCGGAAGAAGTCCCTCCCGGTGTCCGCCGCGCTGGCCGAGGGCGGCAAGGCCTCCCTGCGTCTGGCCGAGCTGCTCGCCGACGAGGAGGGACGAGGTCACGAGGACGAGGAACAACTTGCGGTGCGCGCAGCGCTGATCGAGGAGGCGGGTGGCCGCGCCTGGACGGCGGAGGAGGCCCGTCGACAGCACAGCACGGCGCTGGCGGCGCTGGACGAGGTCGCCATGCCCGCCGAGGTGCGGGCACAGTTCGCCGCGCTCGCCGAGTTCGTTGTGGTTAGGGAGAGGTGACGACATGACAGCATCCCCGGACGGCCGGCTCGACCCACAGCACGACGCGGAGCCGGCCGCGGAGGGCACCACCGGGAGCACTGCACACACCGACAGCACTGCAAGCACCGAGGCAACTGCAAGCACCGAGACGGACACCGACCAGGTCGCGCGCGAGACACTCGACCGCGCCGTCCAGCACCTGTTGGGCCTGCAGGACGAGGCCGGCTGGTGGAAGGGCAACCTGGAGACCAACGTCACCATGGACGCCGAGGACCTGCTGCTCCGTCAGTTCCTGGGCATCCGCACCGAGGAGCAGACGCGCGCCACCGCGGACTGGATCCGTTCGCAGCAGGGGGCGGACGGCACCTGGGCCACCTTCTACGGTGGCCCCTCCGAGCTCTCGACCACGGTCGAGGCCTATGTGGCGCTCAAGCTCGCCGGGGACGACCCGGAGGCACCGCACATGAAGCGGGCCTCCCGGTGGATCCGCGAGCAGGGGGGAATCGCCGCCACCCGGGTGTTCACCCGGATCTGGCTGGCGCTGTTCGGCTGGTGGCCCTGGGAGCGGCTCCCGGAGCTGCCGCCGGAGGTCATCTTCCTGCCGCGCAACTTCCCGCTGAACATCTACTCGTTCGGTTGCTGGGCGCGGCAGACCATCGTGCCGCTGACGGTCGTCTCGGCGCACCGCCCGGTCCGTCCCGCGCCCTTCGCGCTGGACGAGCTGCACACCGATCCGGAGAACCCTTTCCGCAGTCGGCCGATCGCCCCCGCGTACACCTGGGACGGGTTCTTCCACCGGCTCGACAAGGCGCTGCACTACTACCACCGGATGCCGGTCAAGTCGTTGCGCCGCCTCGCGCTGCAACAGGCGGCCCGGTGGATCGTGGAGCGGCAGGAGGCCGACGGCTGCTGGGGCGGCATCCAGCCTCCGGCCGTCTACTCGCTGATCGCGCTGCACCTGCTCGGCTACGACCTGGAACACCCGGTCATGAAGGCCGGGTTGGCCGCCTTCGACCGGTTCACCGTCCACACCGACGAGGGCCACCGCTGGATCGAGGCCTGCCAGTCGCCGGTCTGGGACACCTGCCTGGCGCTCACCGCGCTGGCCGACGCGGGCCTGCCCGCCGACCACGAGGCGCTGGTCCGGTCGGCCGACTGGCTGATCGGCGAGGAGGTCGTCCGCCGCGGCGACTGGGCCGTGCAGCGTCCGGATCTCCCGGCGGGCGGCTGGGCGTTCGAGTTCGACAACGACAACTACCCGGACATCGACGACACCGCCGAGGTGGTGCTGGCGCTGCGCCGGATCGCCCACCCGGAGCCCGGCAAGATCGGCGCGTCCACCCGTCGCGGCGTGGACTGGGTGCTCGGCATGCAGTCCAAGAACGGCGCCTGGGCGGCGTTCGACGTCGACAACACCAGCACGCTGCCGAACAAGCTGCCCTTCTGCGACTTCGGCGAGGTGGTCGACCCGCCGTCCGCGGACGTCACCGCGCACGTGGTGGAGATGCTGGCCGCCGACGGCAAGGCCGGGGACGTGCGGACCCGGCGCGGAATCGACTGGCTGCTCAAGGAGCAGGAGGCGGACGGCTCCTGGTTCGGCCGCTGGGGCACCAACTACGTCTACGGCGTCGGTTCGGTGGTCCCCGCGCTGGTCGCCGCCGGGCTGCCGACCGACCACCGGGCGATCCGCCGGGCGGTCGACTGGCTGGAGGAGAAGCAGAACGAGGACGGCGGCTGGGGCGAGGACATGCGCTCCTACCAGGACAAGTCCTGGGCCGGTCGCGGCACGTCGACGGCCTCGCAGACCGCCTGGGCGCTGATGGCGCTGCTGGCGGCGGGGGAGTCCGGCTCCTGCGTCGACCGCGGCGTGCGCTGGCTGGCGGAGACCCAGCTGCCCGAGGGCACCTGGGACGAGCCGGAGTTCACCGGGACGGGGTTCCCGTGGGACTTCTCCATCAACTACAACCTCTACCGGCTGGTCTTCCCGGTCACCGCGCTCGGCCGCTACCTGTACGGCACCCCGCACCTGACGCCGAGTGAGGACACCGTGGGGAGCGCCACCGGGAGCGCCGTCAGCGGTGCCGCCGGTTCGCGACGCGGTCTGCCGGGCCCGGCGGGCGGGCAGGAAGCACCGGTCTCGCGTCGGCTGCTGCCCTCCCTGGCCGGGCGGCGGTTGCGGTGAGACCCGGTCCGGACGCGGGTCCGGATCCCGACCCGCCCGGCGCACCCCTGGTGGCGTGCGCGCTGGGCATCGAGGCGCGCGCCCTGCGGGGCGCGCGCCCGGGCCGGGGAATGCGCCCGCGCCCGGTCCTGCGCACCGGCATGGGCCCCGCTCGGGCGGAGCGCGCCGTAGGCGACGCGCTCGCCGCTGCGGCGCACGCGCCGTGCGGACTGGCCTTCGCGGGCCTCGGCGCTGCCGTGGTCCCGGGAACACGCCCCGCCGACGTCCTGGTCGCCACCGAGGTGCGCGACGATCAGGGCGTGGCCGCGCGAACCGACGAGGGCTGGGCCGAGGCGACCGCCGAGGCTCTGCGCGCGGCCGGACTGACCGTGCGTCACGGTGTGCTGCGCTCCAGCGACCACGTGGTCAGGGGCGCCGAGCGCGCCCGGCTGGCCGAGTCCGGCGTGGTCGGCGTCGACATGGAGACGGCGGCGGCCTTTCGAGTGGCCACCGGACTGCCGTTGTTGGCCGTTCGCGTCGTTGTGGACACGCCCGAGCACGAGCTGGTCCGGCCGGCCACCCTCGTGCACGGCCCCCGCGCGCTGCGCGCGCTCAAGCAGGTCGGGCTGGTGCTCGCGACCTGGCATCCGCAATTCTGCTGAGTTCTGCTGAGGAGTTCTGCCATGACCGCCGTGTCCCTCGGAATGCCGTCCGTGCCGCTGGAGCTGTTGGCTCCGCGTCGTCAGAGCCGTCGGATCATGGTGGGGAATGTCCCGGTCGGTGGGGGTGCGCCGAT